>CANRIR010000045.1 GCA_947630735.1 uncultured Marvinbryantia sp. | reverse complement strand
TGGGGATTTTTTAAAGAATATTTATAAGTAGTGCATCTGTGAAACAACTCTGTGGACAGAACTGCGGAAACTCAAGCAAAATCCATCTTGACGCGGCCGCCGGAATCCGATATACTGAATCTGAACCAAACGGTTCTTCTCTTTCGTCTGCACGCCATACACCATTATTCAGGGGTTGTACTGGTTTCGACGGGGGTTTTGAAGTTGGGGAAGCCATCTGCGGGCCGGGACCGCACAGTAAACCGGAAATTAAATATAAACGCAGACGATCAGTTAGCGTACGCAGCCTAGTGGCTGCTGTCGGACTTGAGCCGCTCACAGCTTGAGCACCCGGCATCAAATAACGTGAGGCACTCCGTTCCCTAAGCTTTGCGGGAGCGGAAGAACTTATGAAGCTACCAAAGTCCGAAGCCTGTCATCCGGCGCCGGACGGAGGGAATTTTAAAAGAATGACTGTGATGGGAGATGCCGCGATGAATAGGCTTTCGGACAGGGGTTCGATTCCCCTCAGCTCCACTACTTGAGGTAAGGAGGGACCCGACGAAGTCGGGAGGATTCCTTATCTCCCACGCAGACGCCTCCGAACGGAGTTCGGATTTCAATGCGTCTGCTCCATTAATAAAGAGGTATACGAACATTCGGTGTTCGCATACCTCTTATTTTTGCCTGCTGTCTGAGGTCAAGATATTTAATCTATTATCTGCACCTTTTAGGCACTTTTTTCATCTATTATTTGCACCTTTCAAGTGCTTTTTCGATGTGTTATCTGCACCTACAGGTTCCTCACCTTGAATTCTTTCTCCGCCTCTCTTCTCTGGTCGCGCTTCGCGATGTCCTCGCGCTTGTCGTAGAGCTTCTTGCCGCGGGCAAGGCCCACCTCCACCTTGACGAGGCTCCCCTTAAAGTATACTTTTAAGGGCACCAGGGTAAAGCCTTTTTCTTTCATCTTTCCGGTCAGCTTGTTGAGCTCGTACCGGTGCAGCAGAAGCTTCCGCTCCCGCAGGGGATCTTTATTGAAGATATTGCCCTTCTCGTAAGGGCTGATGTGCATGCCGTAGATGACCGCCTCTCCCCTGTCTATGCGGATGAACGATTCCTTGATGCTGCACTTCCCCATGCGCAGGGATTTTACCTCCGTGCCGGCCAGCGCGATGCCCGCCTCATAGGTGTCCTCGATAAAATAATCGTGGTACGCTTTTTTGTTGTTCGCGATCAGTTTTGTGGACTGCGTTCCCATTTTCTTTTCACTCCCTTTCGTCCTGCGCCGCGTTCTCCTCTTCCTGCGCGATGCTCAGATACACTGTGCGCGTCTCCTTGTCCGCGTTCTGTACGCGCACGCGCACACGCTGTCCCATGCAGTACACGTTTCCCGTATCTGCGCCGCACATTTCAAAGGTTTCTTCCCTGTAGTAATAGCGGTCGTCCTCCATCCGGTCCGCGCGTACCATGCCCTCCACCGTGTTGGGCAGCTCGACGAAGAACCCGTAGCTGTTCATGCCGCAGATCACGCCATCAAACACTTCTCCGATGTGATCCTGCATATATTCCGCCTTTTTCATCTTTTCCGCCTCGCGCTCCGCCTCATCCGCGCGGCGCTCCGCCCTGCTGCACGCATCCGCCACCTGCGGCAGGATGGATCCGTAGTGGTCTATGCGCGCTTCATCCAGCGCGCCGTGCAGGTTTTCCTTGATGATGCGGTGGATCTGCAGATCCGGATAGCGCCGGATAGGTGAGGTAAAATGACAGTAGTATCTGGCCGCCAGCCCGAAATGTCCGGTGCAGTCCGTGGTGTAGCGCGCCCGGCGCATGGAGCGCAGGGTCAGGCGGCTGATCAGGCTCTCCTGGGGAGAATCCTCGATGCGCGCAAGGAGCTTCTGCAGTTCCTTGGGGTGCACCTCCCGGACGCCTTTTAAGCCAAACCCGAAATTGGCCACAAAAGCCGCGAGCTGCCGGATCTTGTCGGGATCCGGTTTCTCGTGGGTGCGGTAGACAAAGGGCAGTTCCTGCCAGTAATAGTCCTGGGCCACCGTCTCGTTTGCGGCCAGCATAAATTCTTCTATGATGCGGGTGGCCACATTCTGCTCATACGGCAGGATCGCAAGGGGCCGCCCGTCCTCATCCAGCTGAATCTTACTTTCCGGAAAATCAAAATCGATGGAGCCCCTGGCCTTCCGCCTGCGCCGGAGGATCCCCGCCAGCTTCTCCATGTCCCGGAACATGGGGACGAGCTGCGCATATCTGCTGCTCTCCTCCTCATCCGCATCCTCCAGGATCTTTTTCACACTGGTGTAGGTCATGCGCCGGTCCACGCGAATCAGGGTCTCCGCGATCTGATGGCCCGTCACGTTCCCTGTGCCGTCGATCTCCATCAGGCAGCTTAAGGCAAGCCTGTCCTCCCCCTCGTTTAAGGAACAGATGCCGTTGGAGAGCGCGCGGGGCAGCATGGGGATCACGCGGTCCGCCAGGTACACGCTGGTGCCGCGCTCTTTCGCCTCGCCGTCCAGAGCGCTTCCCTCCCGCACATAGTGGGAGACGTCCGCAATGTGCACGCCCAGGTGCCAGAGCTCTTTTTGCGCATCATAGTGCAGGGAGACCGCGTCGTCCAGATCCTTGGCGTCCTCCCCGTCTATCGTCACCATGGGGACATCCCGCAGATCCAGCCTTCCCTGGCTCTGCGTATCTGGTGCGGTCTTCGCGGCGTCTGCCGCCGCCCGAAGCACTTTTTCCGGAAATTCCACCGGCAGCCCGTGGTCCAGCACGATGGAGAGGATGTCGACGCCGGGATCCTTGCGGTGCCCGATGATCCGGACGATGCGCCCCTCCGGACGCCTGCCGTTTCCGCCGTAGTCCGTAAGCTCCGCCACCACCTTATGGCCGTCCACCGCTCCCATGGAATCCTCCTGCGGAATGAAGATATCTCTGGTAAGGCGCTGGTTGTCCGGCACCACGAATCCAAACTTCCTGCTCTTCTCATAGGTGCCCACCACCTGCTTGACGGCGTGCTCCAGCACCCTGACGACGATGCCCTCGCGCCGCTTTCCGCTTTTCTGGGAAAGCACCTCGATCTCTACCACATCCCCGTGCATGGCTCCGCCCGTGGCGTCCTCGGGGATGAAGATATCTTCGTCCTGCCCCTCCATTTCCACAAAGCCAAAGCCCCTGGCGGTGGCGTCAAACCTGCCCGTGAGCCGCACTTTTTCTAATTTTTTGTATTTGCCGCGCCTGGTGAGTTCGATCTTGCCCTCCTCCTGCAGCTCCTTGAGGATCTGTTCCAGCTCCGGCCGGTCCTCCTTCGCCACCTGCATGAGGATCGCGATCTCCTTGATCTTCATGGGCACGTAATTTCGATCGCAGATCAGATCGTACACTTTCTGCTTCCGCTCGCTGTTCAAATGAAACCTCCTGTGATTGCAAAAAGCAGGATTTCTGTATTTCAGAAAACCCTGCTTCCCTGTCCTTTGATAACCATTTCTTCCTAAAAGTTCAGATTTAAAACGGCCGCCAGTACGATAAACGCGATCGCAAGCACCTTCGTTCCCTTGACCAGGGCGCCCTCCATGGAACGTCCCTTGTTCTTTCCCCAGTATGTTTCTGAAAGACCTGCGATGGAACCAAGTCCCTGCTGTTTTCCTTCCTGCATCAATACAAGCGCGGTTAATGCGACACAATCCAAAACAAATAATATGGTAAGAATGACTCTCAAAACTCCCACGTTTCCCACCTCCTATGTCAAACATCATTACTCTATCACAGCTTGGCAGAATTTTCAACTGTTTTTTGAAAATTCACTGTTCTTTTCCTCTCCCGCACCCACGTTGTTTACCACCATCGTCTGGATATCATAGGAGAGCGCGATGCTGGAGCCGGAGTAGATCTTATAGAACTGGTTGATGACCCGCTCCGCCACCATCTTTCCGTTCTCCAGGTTGGTGTCCACCAGGATGACGATATACTGCAGGCTGCTGTACCGGCTGCCCACATCGACCATGCGCAGGGAGTAGGCGGCCGCCACCTCCAGCGTGGACATGGCCTCCTCATACACCGCATTGTCCAGATATTCGCGCCCCTCGTTGCCCAGGGTGAATAAAAGCGTCTGCACCATCTGCCCCTTCCGCTTGACGCACCGGGAGAGATAGGTATAGAGATTTTTCAGCTCCTCGTAGGGCACCTTGAAAGCGCCCGTCCCGCTGTCCATGCGGCCCTCCAGCATAAGGCGTATGTGGTCCAGATCCATATCCGGATTCCGCACAGCCGTGCTTGTCTGCGCGTCCCGGAAAAAGCTGAGGGCATTTTTGCCGCTCCTCTTTACATGGTACAGGGCCTTGTCCGCGTTGATGTAAAGGATGCCGAACTCCTTGCCGTCCGCCGGGCTTAGGGCTATGCCGACAGAAAGCCTGGCCGCGTCGTGGAAGCTGATGGCGTCCATGCACTTCACAAATTTTTCCATGATCCCGTGCACCCGTTCTTCGATCTCATTTCTCTGTACCAGATCGGTGAAGAACAGCACAAATTCGTCTCCGCTTAAGCGGAACGCCACCTCCTTGTCCGAAACGCTCCCGGACAGCACCCCGGCAAAGATCTTCAGAACCTTGTCGCCCATGAGATGGCCGTATGTATCGTTGATCGTCTTAAAATCGTCCAGGTTCAGCGTCACAAGCGCGCCCTTGTGGCCTTCCTCCAGAAGGTTCCCCACCTTGGTCTCCCCATAGCTTCGGTTGTATAAACCGGTGAGATGATCGGTATCTGTTTTGACACTGCTGTACTCCGTCAGCACGCGCTTCAGATAGGCGCCGTTTTCGTCGCTCTTCGCGGTGATCTCCGGCTCGCTGTGCCTTCTGTGCTCCTGGGGGATGTGGAACCCTTCGTTGAGCATCCCGATGAACAGATCCGTCAGCTTTGGATCGAACTGCGTGCCCCTGCAGCGCTCAAACTCCGCCACCACCTTGGGATCCGGCAGCTTTGCGCGGTATATGCGGTTGGACGTCATGGCGTCGTAGGTATCTGCGATGGCAATGATCCGGGCGCACAAGGGGATCTCCTCCCCCTTCAGGCCGTTGGGATATCCCTTTCCGTCGTATCTCTCGTGGTGGTACAGCGCCCCGTCCGCCACTCCGCGGATCATGTGGATATTTTTCAGGATCTCGCCGCCGATCACGGGATGCTTTTTGATCTGCGCAAATTCTTCGTCGCTCAGACGGCTTGGCTTATTCAAAATGGAATCCGGAACGCCGATCTTTCCGATGTCGTGCAGCAGGCCGATATGATAAATATTGCGGATCTCCTCCTCGCTCCAGCCGAGCTTTCTGGCGATCTCCGCCGCGCACTTCGCCACCCGCATGGAATGGCCGGAGGTGTAGGCGTCTTTCGCGTCAATGGTGTGCGCGATCGCCATGATGGAGTTTAAAGATACCTGCTCCGCAAAGCGCGTCTTCTCCTCCAGCTTGCCCTCCATATCTTTCTGCAGGCTGTATAAGTCCAGGATGTGCCGGACACGGCTTTTCATAGTCATGGGCACAAACGGCTTCGTGATAAAGTCCGCGGCGCCTTTTCGGAAAAATTCCTGCTCTGCCTCCGGCGTATTGACCGCCGTGAGGATGACGATGGGTATTTTTTCCCACGCCGGATTTTCCCGGATCCGGTCCATGGTCTGGGTTCCGTCCATTCCCGGCATCATGAAATCCAGCAGGATCAGCCTCGGCTCGTAGATCTTGAGCATCTCCAGCGCTTTTTCGCCGGAAGTGGCCGTGACGAGGCTGTATTCCTCCCCCAGCATTTTCTCCGCCATTTTCAAACTGATGGCATCGTCGTCCACCACCAGGATATCGATCTTTTCTAATTTCTGTTCCGGCATGGTCGTCCCGCCTTCCCGCTTCCCTCGTATACGACAAAAGAAGGGCTGCGCAGCTTTTGTTCCGCGGCAGCCCTATGTCTGCTTATGAATACTATATTCAAAAAATTATAGGCTTGTCAAGTTATTTTTCTAATTTCTGCCGCTCCGGCCCCAAAAGCCTGCATTCCGGGCCCAGGTCAAAAATGTTCCTCGATGCGCAGCAGCTGATTGTACTTTGCCACGCGCTCGCTCCTGCAGGGCGCGCCCGTCTTGATCTGCCCCGCCCCGCATGCCACGGCGATATCCGCTATGCTGGTGTCTTCCGTCTCCCCGGAGCGGTGGGAAATGATGGTGCGGTAGCCCGCCTTCTGCGCAGTCTCAATGGCCTCGAAGGCCTCGGTCAGGGTGCCGATCTGGTTCACCTTGATCAGGATCGCGTTTGCCGCGCCCAGGGCGATGCCTTTTTTCAGTCTTTCCGGATTGGTGACGAACAGGTCGTCCCCCACCAGCTGCACCCGGTCCCCCAGCTTCTGCGTCATCTTCTGCCAGCCGGTCCAGTCCTCCTCGTTCAGCCCGTCCTCGATGGAGATGATGGGGAACCGCCCGACAAGCTCTTCATAATAGGCGATCATCTCGTCCGCCGTGCGCGCCACCGCAGTCCCGCACATTTTGCTCTCCCCCGGGAAGCAGTACACCTGCCGCTCCTCGTCGTACAGCTCGGACGCCGCCGCGTCCATGGCAAAGCAGATGTCGTCGCGCAGGCGGTAGCCCGCCGCCTCCACGGCTTCCGTGAGCACTTCAAACACCGACGCCGTGTCCGGCAGGCTCGGCGCAAAGCCTCCCTCGTCGCCTACCCCCGTGCTGAGGCCGCGCTCCTTTATTATTTTTTTCAGGCAGTGATAGATCTCCGCGCACATGCGCAGACCCTCGGAAAAGCGCGGCGCCCCCACCGGCACGATCATAAATTCCTGGAGATCGATTGTGTTGTCCGCGTGGCAGCCGCCGTTTAACACGTTCATCATGGGCGTGGGCACCTGGCAGGAGCGGATGCCGCCCAGGTACCGGTACAATGGCAGATTTAAGGTCTGCGCCGCCGTCTTCGCCACCGCCATGGAGACGCCCAGTATGGCGTTTGCGCCGAGATTGGATTTGTTCTTCGTGCCGTCCGCGCGCCGCAGGATCTTGTCGATATGGCTCTGCTGCAGCACATTTTCGCCTATGATGGCGTCCGCCAGGATGGTGTTGATGTGGTGCACCGCCTGGGTGACGCCCCTGCCGCCGTAGCGCGTTTCATCCCCGTCGCGCAGCTCGACGGCCTCAAATTTTCCCGTGGACGCGCCGGAGGGAACCGCGGCCCTGCCCACGGTGCCGCCTTCCGCCAGCACCTCCACCTCCACTGTGGGGTTGCCCCTGGAATCCAGGATCTCCCGTCCCATCACATCTATGATCTGTTTAAACTCAAGCATAAAGCACACTACCTCCTGTCCTGTTTCTTTGGAAGATAGTGTGCCCTTAATCTGGTCATATTATGTTATTCATGGAAAATGTGAAGTGGAAAGTCGTGGGAAATATTTCCCGGCCTTAACTCTCCTGAACTTCCAGAATGCCCATGGGACATGCCTTCGCGCAGATGCCGCACGCGATGCACTTGGATGTGACCGGCGAATCCTCCGCCTTGACCATCACCTTCATCGGGCAGGCCTCCACGCACTCGCCGCACCCGGTGCAGAGCTTCTTGTCGATCATGTAAACGCCCTTCGCGTTCTGCTTGATGGCGCCCTGCTTGCAGGTGCGGGCACATTTGCCGCACTGAAGGCAGACATTCGTCTTCGGGTTCCCGTCTTTGCCCGCCACGATCTGGATGCAGGACTTCAAAGGATTCATTTCTTTGTAAAATGCGGAAGAACAGGCCTCCACACAGGCAAGGCATGCCATGCACGCCGTTTTATCCGTTACCACTAATTTCTTCATTCGTTCATCCTCCCGGTAAGTCGTACTGTATGTCTATTCTACCATACCGAAAAGAGTCCGCGCAAGCCCCAACTCACTTTTTTGCGCTTTTTCGGCAGATCTTTTTATCGGTTCCTTCTGCGGACAGCGGCGGGCAGATATCTTCTCCCAGTTTCACAGGCAGCTCGCCGTCCGCGCCGCGGCTTTTTTTCACCAGGGACGAGCCGTCGGCCACCCCTTTTTGCAGCAGCAGGATGACAGTGGAGCCCCCAAATTCAAAATAGCCCTTCTCCTGCCCCGCAAAGACCCGGTTTGTCTTCGCCGTGACCGGGTGATTGCGGATCTTCCCGACCAGCAGGGCCCCCACCTCCATCTGCACCACGCGGCCAAACTGCTCCGTTTCGATCACCTGGTACTCTCTGCTGTTCTGCGCGAACACGGGACAGGTGCGAAGCGCCACGGGCCGCACACAGTGAAGCACACCCGCTATGCGCCGATAACGCCGGATCCGGCCGGCCGCCGCGTAGCAGTATCTGTGGTAGTGCACGGGCGTGAGCCGGAAAATGAGCGCCGTTCCGCCGCGGTAGTCCTCTGCCAGCCGCGCATCTTTCAGAAGATCCGCAACGGAAAACCTGGTGTGCTTTACACAGAGCTCGGTATCTTCCCGGATCTTTTCGCAGCTAAGGAACCCGTCGCAGGGACAGATGAGGCTTTCGCGCTTATCCGCAGGAACCGCTCCCTTCCGCTTTCGTATAAAAAAATCATTAAAGGATGAAAAGCCTCCCGGCGGGATCTCGACACCGCGCATGTCAATGCGGTTTTTTCGGATAAACAGGGGAACGATCCATCCGGACGCCCCGGATGCAAGAAACGCCCCCGCCGCTTTTGACACGCCGGGCCGCACCAGCAGCTTTAAGACAGCTCTGCCCGGAAGCGTTCCGTATAAGAATCTGAGTGCCAGCGAATCTTTCATATGATATCCCATCCCAAAAACAAAACCATGCCGATCATTTCCAGCATTCCCAGGAGCACAATGCAGACTTTTCCCATAAAGCCCGGCTTTTTTACCTCCACCGGGAGCAGGTAGCCGATGCCAACGCCTGTAAGCAGCAGCGGGTACCAGATGGCCCTCTGGCAGATCCTGTAATCATACAGCAGATATACCGCCGGCAGCAGCACCGCGATGGTCGTCACCGGAACTCCCAGATAACTGTCGCGTTTTTTATCCGTCTTTTCCTGCCGCTCCTCCTCCAGCACGTTAAAATATGCCAGCCGGATGAGAGCGCACAGCACGAACAGGGCGCACACCACTCCCACCGAGGTCTTCTGTTCCGCCGCCATATAGACAAAGACGGCGGGCAGGACGCCGAACCCCACCAGGTCGCTTAAGGAGTCGATCTGGATGCCGAACTTTTTTTCATGTGCCGTCCTCTTTTTGGTGGCGGCGACCGTGCCGTCAAACATGTCGCAGACCCCCGCCATCATCAGGCAGAGGGCCGCCCACCAGTAATCCTGGCTGAGCACGCGCAGGATCCCGCAAAAGGAAAACAGCACGCCGCAGTAGGTTAAGATCACTGTATAATCATAATAGCCGAGCAGTTTTTTCTTCATCTTAAGCCTCCTTTACGGGATCAGTCCAAACGCGATACTATATGCCAAAATGCACCAGGGTTTCCCCAGAAGAATGATCCAGACGAATTTTTTCCAGTTCATCTTGAGCACACCGGAGAAATAACACAAAAAATCGTCCGGGAACAGCGGGAGCAGCGTGGCCACAAACAAAAACACATCGTAGGACTTGCGCTTTTTGATCCTCTCGCTCCACTTTTCATACTGCTCCTCCGAAAACATGGTGAGCAGAATGACCATCCCGAAGCGGCGCGCCAGAAAATAGGCGATGATGGACCCCGCGCTGATGCCGATGTAATTGCACCAGAACCCGGTGGCCGGTCCGAAGGCGATGGCCCCGGCCGCGCATCCCAGATAACCCGGCACCACAGGCACGACCACCTGGAATGCCTGAAACGCCGTCAGGAACAGCGGCGCCGCAATGCCGAAGCCCTGCATATATTCCTGCAGCGCTTCCACAGAATGAAATTTGTGTCCCATCAGCAGCCTGAAAAGGACCAGAACGATCAGAAGAAAGCCCGCGATCACCAGCACTCTCAGTTTTTTATTCATGCAGCTGCGTATCCTTTCTCAGCCTTCCCGCCGCCTTTCTGAGACGGCCGGCGTACCATACGGCAAAGCCGCTCCTTTGCACAGACCAGTAGCTCGCCTCCGCCAGGGCCACGCCGCCGAACACATCGGGCAACACATGCTGTTTGGTAGTCAGGGTGGAAATGCACACCAGCACCGCAAACACCAGGGAAAATGCTTTATACCAGAAGGGGATCTTTTGTTCTCCCCGCACCGCGATGAAACAGAACCAGCTGGTCAGGCAGTGGATGGACGGGAACAGATTGTCCGGCGCGTCCAGCCGGTAGACCAGGCGCATCGCTTCCTCCCACAGGGAATGTCCCGCGATCTGCGGCCTGGTGTTGGTGGTGGGCCACAGGAGAAAGCAGGCCAGACACACCAGCTTCGCGGCGAAATCCGCGGCCATGAAGCGGAACGCTTTTTGCTGTTCCCGCCTGCAGGCGAGCAGATAATTGACCACCCAAAACAGATAGCAGCCCAGATAGATGCTGACCGTCCAGGGAAGAAACGGGATCCGGTCGTCCAGAGGACACGCGATATTGTGATGTACTCTTCCCGCGGTAAACAGACGGGAACCGTTGTAGGCCAGCGCATTGCACGCAAGCGTCAAAATCAGTGACAGCCAGAGACTCCCGGGCAGGAACACGTCTCTTTTTTTCATTCCGCCTTCCTCTTTGCAACATTTTTTTATCACATTTTCAAAATTATAACATATTTTCAAGGGCTTGTCATTAAAAGTATCTTAAATTTGCGGCGTTTTTCTGTCACAGGAAATCCGGCAGAATGTTCTATAACGCAAAAAAACGCCGCCGGCACCTGGCCGGCGGCAAACTCTACGATCTGATCTTCTCTTTTTGTTTTTCTATCATATCACATAACATTGTTTTTGCGCCACAATGAACTTTTCTGTCATATCACATAACATTGTTTTGCGTCACAAGGAACCATTGAAAAATTTCCCGCAGCTGCGCCTTTCTTCTCAGGCAAAGATTTGTATCTATGTCCCGCAGGATTCCCCGCAGCCCATCTCAAACAGGGCCCTGGCGTCCTCATCCAGCTCTCCTCTGCAGCGGCAGCCCTCGATCAGGCTGTGCAGGCGCGTCTTCTGCGGATCCTCTTCAAAGGCCGCCTTCTGCGCCCGCGCCAGATCCTGCACCTGCTGTTTCAGGTCCGCAAAGTCTGCAATGCGGGACAATTCTTCCGTTTTCTCCTTCGAAAGGCCCATGATTTTACAGCCGAAACCCGCGGCATAGCAGAACTCGTAGACCGAGATGAGCGGGCTCTCTGTCTTCGCCGCCATCTTGATCCGAACGGCGTCCCTCGCCAGCTGCCGGATCATCCCTTGCGCACCAGAAGGGACTTGCCGGTCATCTCCGCCGGCTGTTCCATGCCCATCAGCTCAATGAGCGTGGGGATGATGTCCGCCAGGCGGCCGCCCTCCCGCAGGGTATAGGCCGGATCCGCGTTGACCAGAAGGAAGGGAACCGGGTTGGTGGTGTGGGCCGTAAACGGCTCGCCGGTGTTGTAGTCCACCAGCTGCTCCGCGTTTCCGTGGTCCGCGCAGATGAACATCTGCCCGTTTACCTCGCGGATGGCCTCCACGGCTTTGCCCACGCACTCGTCCACCGCTTCCACCGCCTTGATGGCCGCGCTCTCCACGCCGGTATGACCCACCATATCCGGATTCGCGAAGTTGATGATGATCACGTCGTAATCCTGGGAACGGATGGCCTCGCACAGCTTATCGCAGACGCCGTAGGCGCTCATCTCCGGCTGCAGGTCGTAGGTGGCAACCTTCGGGGAATTTACCAGAATCCTGGTCTCGCCCTCGTTCGGCTCCTCCACGCCGCCGTTGAAGAAGAACGTGACATGCGCGTACTTTTCCGTCTCGGCAATCCTGGCCTGCTTCAGATGATGCGCCGCCAGATACTCCCCGAACGTATTGGTGATGGAAACTTTGTGGAACGCCACCAGCTTGTTGGGAATGGTGTCGTCGTACTCCGTAAAGCACACATAAGTCACATCCATCCGCTTTTCTCTCGCAAAGCCTGTAAAATCATCGCAGCAGAATGTGCGCGTGATCTCCCTTGCGCGGTCCGGGCGGAAATTATAGAAGATGATGGAATCCTTGTCGCAGATCCTGCCCACCGGCTTTCCGTCGCGCACCTTTACCGCCGGCAGCACAAACTCGTCCGTGACGCCCTCATCGTAGGATTTCTGTATCGCGCCGGGGATGGAATCCGTGGCCACGCCCTCTCCGTACACCAGCGCGCGGTAAGCCTTCTCCACACGGTCCCAGCGGTTGTCCCTGTCCATGGCATAGTAGCGGCCCATCACGGAGACAGCCTCGCCCACGCCCAGCCTTGCCATCTCGGCCTCCAGCTGCTCCACATAGCCCTTTCCGGACTCGGGCGGCGTGTCACGGCCGTCCAGGAAGCAGTGCACATACACTTTCTTCAGGCCCTCTCTTTTGGCCAGCTCCAGAAGTCCGAAAATATGGGTAATGTGGCTGTGCACGCCGCCGTCGGACACCAGGCCGTACAGGTGCAGGGCGGAATCGTTCTCCTTCGCATTCCTGCACGCCGCAAGCAGCGCCTCATTTTTAAAGAAATCGCCGTCCTCGATCTCCTTCGTGATCCTGGTAAGCTCCTGGTACACAATGCGCCCCGCGCCCATGTTCAGGTGGCCCACCTCGGAATTTCCCATCTGTCCGTCCGGCAGACCCACCGCCAGACCGCTCGCCTGGCCCTCCACAAAGGGGCAGGTCTTCATCAGCTCGTCCATCACGGGGGTGTTCGCCTCCGCCACCGCATTTCCCTCGGTCTTTTTGTTGAGACCGTATCCGTCCAGGATCATCAATACTGTTGGTTTCTTCTTCATTTCGCTTCTCCTTTATTTTCCTATATTAATATACCCGGATTACCGCGGATATTTTCTTTATCATGGACATTCCCTTCAGCTCTTCAAAAGATTTTCTGACATTGCGCTCCGCCACTTCCTCCGTGATAATGACGATCTCCGCAAAATCTTCCGTCTTGCGCTTCTGAATGAACTGCTCGATGCTCACCATATTTTTTCCGAACACGCTGGTCACCGCGGCCAGCACGCCCGGCCGGTCCTCCACCTGGATCCGCATGAAATAGCGGTTTATCACGTCGTCCACGCACTTGATGGGCAGGTTCTTATAGCAGGTGCAGTTCATGTGCCCTGTGCAGTGAAAGCGGATGTTCTTGGCCGTGTCGAACAGATCGCCGATGACGGCGCTGGCCGTTGGAAGCTCCCCGGCTCCCCGGCCGTAAAACATGGTGTCGCCCACCGCGTCGCCCCGGACGAACACCGCGTTGAAGGTATCGTTGACCGACGCCAGCGGGTGCCTGCTGTCGATCAGCATGGGATGCACGCTCACCTCGATGCCGCCCTCTGTGTTCCGGGCAACGCCCAGCAGCTTGATGTGGCAGCCCATCTCCCTGGCATAGCGGATGTCCCTCGCGGAGAT
This sequence comes from uncultured Marvinbryantia sp., assembly GCA_947630735.1. GTDB lineage: Bacteria > Bacillota > Clostridia > Lachnospirales > Lachnospiraceae > Marvinbryantia. The sequence continues at coordinate 5,603 of CANRIR010000045.1, read as the reverse complement.
CCTTGTGATGCCCTCCGTGTGCACCTGCTCAAACGTGACGCGGGAATTGAACGCGATGGAAGCCAGAATGGCCATCTTGCGCGCCGCGTCCAGCCCTTCCACATCCGCCGTGGGATCCGCCTCCGCGTACCCCATCTCGGTGGCCATCTGCAGCGCCTCCGAAAATTCCATATTCTCCTCCGTCATCTTCGTGAGGATGAAATTGGTGGTCCCGTTGACGATGCCCACGATCTCCGAGATCTTATTGCCCTCCAGGCTCTGCTTTAAAGGCCGTATGATGGGGATGCCGCCCGCCACCGCCGCCTCAAAGAAAAAGTCCTTCCCGGCGTCCTTGGCCGCGTCCATCAGGGTCTTCCCGTCCGTGGCAATGAGATCCTTGTTGGCCGTGATCACATTTTTCCCCGCCCGCAGCGCCTCCAGCATATAGGTGCGCGCAGGCTCCATGCCGCCCATCAGCTCAATGACAATGTCGATGCTGTCGTCCTCGATGATATCCTGCCAGTTGTTGGTCAAAAGGCCCGGATCGGATATTTTCTTTGCCGCCTTCTCGAGATTGCGGACCAGGATCTTTTTCAGTTCCAGCTCCACGCCAAGCTTTGGCAGCATCTCCTGTTTCTGCGCCTCCAGCACCTTGTAGACGCCGGTTCCCACCGTGCCCAGTCCCAAAAGCGCGATCTGAATTTTATGATCTTTCATGGTAACCCTCGTTTCTATGTCGGAGCATTTGGATGTTGGAGCATTTGGTCTTGCGGCCATTTTGTGCAGAAAAACGGCCTTGTCTGCGGGCGTTTCCCGCGCACAAAAATTACAGCCGCCGCTGATATTCGGGGCTGTTTTCTTTTTGCCGTGCCCTATTCTTCATCGTCCACATTTTTCCGGCCAACACCCGCCACCGCGGATATGACCGCTGCAATAGCGGCTACAATCGCCGCGACGATCACAAGACCAATGGCAACAAAAAACACGACCAGATTGAACTCCATCGCCATACCTTCTTTCTGCTATCTAGACGCAGTATAACACAATATTTGGAAGTTGAAAAGAAGGAATTCAGATTTCTCCCTTTTCTTTTAGATACCGCAGAAAACCCTCACAGCCTTCCAGCACGTCATCGTAAGTCTCGTCGAAATTGCCCGTGTACCAGGGATCCGCGATGTCGCGGTCGCTTCCCGCAAAAGACAACAGCTTGTACACCTTGCCCTCCGGATCCCCCTTCAGCATGCGGTTGAGGCTGCGGATATTCCAGGTGTCCATGCCGATGATATAATCTGCCTCTTTGTAATCCCGCATGGTAATCTGCTTTGCCCTGTGCGGCACCAGCGGAATGTTCATCTCTCTTAGCTTTTTTACCGTGCCCCTGTGCGGGGGATTCCCGATCTCCTCAGTGCTGGTGGCAAAGCTGTCTATCGCGAACCGATCTTCCAGGCCCAGCTGCCTTACCATGTGGGTAAACAGGCTCTCGGCTAAAGTTGAGCGGCAAATATTGCCGTGGCAGACGAAAAGTATTTTTATCATTTTCCTATAACTCCTTATATGTCCTGTGTTTCCTCTCAAATGCTTGATTTTGCAGGGTTCGTGAACAATTCTCAAACGTCGTCTTTTCAAAGTATTTTCTCAAATCGTCTTATACTTTCTCATATTTTTCCCTGCAAAATTGGTAAATTCATTGGTAAAAGGAAACGCTTTACCAATGAGTTTTTCAGTCGTTTGCTACCCGGCGCAGTTCCTCCTTCGCATCATCAAAACTTACATGAGTATAAGTATTCAGCGTTACACTGATGTCTGAATGTCCCATGATGTACTGTAAGGTTTTGGGGTTCATTCCCGATTTCGCCATATTGGAGCAGAAAGTGTGTCTGCATACATGAGGAGTTACCTTCGGCATCTGGATACGATAAATCTTATTATACTTTTCAATGATATGTTCCAGATACTTCTCCCAGTGTAAGGCAACCATCGGCATATCATTCTTGTCCAGACACAGGAACCGGGCATAGCCGTCTACCATAGGCTCCACTTTAGGCGTCTCCCGTTTGGCAATAATCCTGTGAAAACATGCTGCCACTTCCTCCGTCATAGGAACATAGCGAACGCCGCTTTCCGTTTTCGGCTCCTCGATCACATATCTCATCTGTGATGTACGCTGTAACTGGTGGTCTACCTTGATACGCATTTCCTCAAAATCAATATCCGGTATTGTCAATCCGCAGAACTCTGAGATGCGGAGTCCTGTATGAAAGAGAATATAGATTGCGTCATAATATCTGCTGAAGTGCTTATCTTCCCTGATAAACCGAAGCAAATCCCGCTCCTGTTTCCGGGTGATTGCTTCTCTTGTTACGGAATCATTGACGATCACGGATGCCAGTTCAAATCCGAATGGATTCTTACGGATCAGGTCATCATCCACCGCCATCTGAAATGCCGGTCTAAGTACGCCACGGATAGAATGAATAGAGCTGTATCCTCTGCCATCTATCTGCTGAAGCTTTATGAGCCATGCCTTTGCATCTGACAGGCGAACCTTATCGATACGCAGCTTTCCGAAAGCTTCTTTTTTCAGGATATTGATGACTGTTTTATATCCGGCAGCCGTATTATGGCGGACACCTGTTTTCAAAGACACATATTTCTCCACCAGTTCGAGAACTGTATAATTGCCGCCATTAGTTACGATATGATCGAACAAATCCGCTTCAATCTGCTTTTCTTTTTCTCTCAGCGAAAGCTCTCTCTTTTTCCCTTTCGGCATCGGATCATTCCTGTCCAAACGCCAGCTGTAGACATTTTTCTCTTTTCCATCTTCGTCAATATAGCGGAATCGATACCTCCCATCTGTACGCTGATACTCGCCCTCACGCAGAATGCGATTGCAGTTATCTCTCCTTTTTTCACTCATCGAATCTCTCCTTTCAAAACAAAAAGGAGAGCCAGACTTGCAATATCATAGTATCACAAATTTGACTCTCCGTACAGCTTAATCATAGGATACAGGTAATCTGCCGTTCTTTACCGTTTCCCTGTTTGGAAATTCTTATACAGCAGATGCGTGATCCAGATACTTTTCAAATTTTTCACGCTTAATTAACGCTCTGTTCCCATTCATCACATAAAAATCTTCATTGGGATGCGTATCAATCAGCATCCGCAGCTTCCCTTCACCGATATGATAATATCCGGCCGCTTCCTCAATAGTCAGCGTGTATCTGTGCCAGACAGGAATATCGGAATAATTTTTTTCATCAATATTCATACCATCCCTTTCCGAAATAAAAAGCACCTGCCATTTCTTAAAAAGAAAAGCAAATGCTTTATAGTTCCATATCCTTTTTGGTTATTAGCTTTATCTTTCCTTCACATTGCATCCGCTCCCGGTTTATCCGGTCTGCCTCTGTTTTTCCCCTTGCAAGCCTTTCCCTAATAGATTCTCTTGCTTTTTCTTTGACTTGTCTGAGATTTTCGTTTTTCTTTTCAGGCTCCTGCAAAGTTTTTGTGATTTTATCCAACCCCTGAAGCAGATTGATACCCTTTGCAGATTTCACGAATTTTTCCTTTAATATCGCCAGACATTTGACGGCGTAATTCCGCAGCTTTTTATCATCGATACGTTCCGGTGCAGAAAGCCATTTTGAATAATCATCAAGGATTTTCATGTCCTCTTTCCGTGTCTCTGCCCGGACGGTATCGGCAACGACCTCACAGGCTTTTTCATATGCCTGCTCCGCCACTTCGTCAGCCAGCGTTTCCACCTCTGCAAGTTTCATTGTAACTTCTTCAAGCGCAGAATGTTTTTCCATGATTTCAGCGTTTTTCTCTGCAATCAGCATATCCTGCTTCTCAATCACATTTTCCCTTTGGGATATAGCGTTTTCTGCCTGCCGGAGTTTTTCCTCGCGTTCTTCTATGGCTCGTGCGGTTCCGGCTAGGATTTCCCGTTGTTCAAAGAGTACCTCCTTCTGTTTTTCAATGATAAAATCCTGTTTCTCCAGATATGCTCTGCCGCCATAACTTGGCTCTTTCTGCAAATGAAGATTATTTTTTTCACAAATGCGAAAAAGCATCTTCCTACATTCTGTGTCAAAGGTCTGCTTGCGATTGTTGTTCCTGCCTTTTTTCTTATCTGGATCAGGCAATGGTATTCCCAATTCTTCCAATGCCTTTTCCTGCTGAGGACAAAGTTCCCCATACTTATTTTTACAGTCAAAAACGTGACGCTCATGAATGTGTGGGGTGCCCTCATCAAGATGTAATGCCCAGTCAAGAATATGTACATGTGAACCATATTTTTCTTCCATCTCTGAGAAAAATTCATTTGCAATTTTGGCAAGAATTTCCCCGGAAACAGATTCGTCAACCGTACCAATTTGATAAATGCTTTCCTCCGGGCAGGTCTTATTGTTTGTAAGCAGATCATCCACTGCCCTGTTACGCTCCGTATGTCTTGTTTTCTCATTTCGTTCATTCTGCGCCTGAATGTGGTCCGCATAATGCTCAAAATAATAGAGCCTTTCGACCTGCTCAAAAGAGTAGTCATTTTCCTTATCCTGTTGCCTTATCAGAGAGGAAGAATAACCCGTGTAACAGTCCCAATAAATATTCTTCTTTGTTCGTTCTTCGCTGATATGCTCACTATTTGCCACATTAAATCTGCGGTCATTGTGTTTTGGATTATAGGCACCGTTTTTCCCGGCTCTGCCATTGTGTCTAGTCAGCTTCATTTTTCTCCTTTCTCCCATGTTTCTCCCTGCGAAATGGCTGCTTTGCTGCCAAATCTGCCGGATTTTGCGTCAGATAATACCCAGTACGGAGTGTCGCAAGCAACACTCCTACTGGGCGGGGCTGCCGCCCTCGACCTGCCAAAACCCCGGCTCCCGATCACGCTTTCTCAATCCCCTTTTTAGGTATCAGGACATATATGCGGTTCGGTTCGCCAAATCCCTGTTGCCGTACCCTCATGATCAGTCCAACGTTTTCCAATTCATTCAAAGAGCGTTTGACTGTCATGTTGCAGCGGGAGAGTGCAGCGGCAAGCTGCTTGACAGGGAAATATACAAATAAAATTCCATTCTCATCCTCAATTCCTCGTGTGAGCATGGCATCCAGCATACGGCAGTACATAATCTTTGCTGTGCCGCTGACAGGAAGTTTTACTAATGCTTCCGGGAATGGCAGGCAAGGCGGCAGCGGTGTCCCTGCCGTCATAAATTCATAATCCATTTGGCTTCTTCCTCCTCTTTTCATACAGTTCTGCCGGTTCTTTCTGATGCCGTTCCTGCCCTCGTTGTCTCCGACAGCGTTTCGTTCCCTCTGGTGCGCTCGCTGTATCTGAAATATCCATTTCCCGACACAGTTCATGGCGGCACATCGTCTGGGGAACATATCCCATCAGTCCGGTCATTCGATTGAAAATTCATCGATGAACTGTACCCATCATAGAACATTTTTGTTCCCCGCCCCGTATGTCCATAAATCAGGAATGATACATCAAAATCAAAAAATTCCACGTTTGCGGAATGATGTGGTATAAATTCTTTAGGAAAGTATCAGATTCAGGGCAGACAAAAAGAGCAGCTTATACAAAAGATAAAGCTGCCCTGAATGTG
>CANRIR010000044.1 GCA_947630735.1 uncultured Marvinbryantia sp. | reverse complement strand
TTTATTTTTGATTTCCCTTAAAATCAAGGTTTTTATTAAAATTTAGCAATAAAAAATAGGTAGTTTTTGACACTACCATAAAAAAGGAGGAAATCATCCAAATGAAAAGATTTTTTACAGCTCTGACACTGCCCGTCGTGCTCTCTGCTCTCTGGATCCCAGCGGCTGCCGCCGAGGAAACCGGCGCTGAGACCGTGACCGTGCTCTACACCAACGATGTGCACACATACATCGACAAGGATCTGGGTTACAGCCTTGCCGCCCGCTACCGCGACAGCCTCGATAATGTGCTGCTGGTGGACGCCGGCGACCATATCCAGGGCACCGCTTACGGCTCTATGGACAAGGGCGAAAGCATTGTGGATCTGATGAACGCCGCCAAGTACGACGTCGCCACCCTGGGCAATCACGAGTTTGACTACGGAATGGAAGGCGCTCTGAACACCATCGAGCGCGCGCAGTTCCCGTACATATCCTGCAACTTCTACCACGAGGAGAACGGCGAGAAGGGCGAGAATGTGCTAGACAGCTACAAAGTGTTTGAGATCGGCGGACAGAAGATCGCCTTTGTGGGCGTTACCACGCCGGAATCCTTCACAAAGTCCACCCCCGCCTACTTTCAGGACGAGAACGGCAACTATATCTACGGCATCGCCGGCGGTCTGGACGGCAGCGATCTGTATGAGACCGTGCAGGCAGCCATCGACGAGGCTTCCCAGGAAGCGGACATCGTCATCGGCCTGGGCCATCTGGGCGTAGATCCCTCTTCCGTGCCGTGGACTTCCGAGGAAGTGATCATGAACACCACGGGCTTTGACGCCTTCATCGACGGCCACTCCCACACCACGCTTCCCATGGAAGTAGTGCTGGATGCAGAGGAGAACGAGGTTGTTCTCACGCAGACCGGTTCCTACTTCGGCGCACTCGGCCAGATGACCATCTCCCCGGAGGGCGAGATCACGACCGAGCTTCTGGAGGCGGACACGGTTAAGGCCCGTCTGTACGACACCTACATGAACGCCATCGCGGCGGGCAGCGCTCCGGAGGATGTGTTCGCAAGCGAATCCGCGGACGCCACCGCAGAGGTGGAGAGCGCATGGATCACCCAGGTAAACGATGAGCTGGGCCAGGTGATCGGCACCACGGACGAAGTGCTCGACAACTACGACGCAGACGGCAACCGCCTGGTTCGCAGCCAGGAGACCAACTCCGGCGACTTCGCGGCGGACGCGCTGTACTATCTGTTTGACAAGACCAACGCGGTGGACGGCTATCCGGTTGACGTGGCCATCATGAACGGCGGCGGCATCCGCAACGAGGCCATCACAGGCGACATTAGCTACCTTACCTGCAAGAACATGCACACCTTCGGCAACGTGGCCTGCCTCATCCAGATTACCGGCCAGCAGCTTCTGGACGCTCTGGAGTTCGGCTCCCGCGGAGTCGGCACCGGCGAGGAGATCGGCGGATTCCTGCATGTCTCCGGCGCGAAGTACACCATCGACACCAGCATCAACTCCGCGGCCACCATGGACGATAAGGGCGTGTTTACCGGCGTGGACGGCGAGTACCGCGTGAAGGACGTGCAGATCTACGACCGCGAGAGCGGCGAGTACAAACCGCTGGATGTGAACGCCAACTACAATCTGGCCGGTTACAACTACACCCTGCGCGACCTGGGCGACGGCTTCTCCATGTTCAGCGGCGCGACCAACATCATCGACTACGTGATGGAGGACTACATGGTTCTCGCCAACTACGTGCAGTCCTTTGAGGACAGCGACGGCGACGGCCTGCCGAACGTGACGGGCTATGCCGATGTGAACGGCGAGGGACGCATCACGATCCAGTAAGCCGCAGACACATTGCAGATTAACTGCGCAATATGCGGGGCGGAAGCGCCAAACGGCCTTCCGCCCCGCTTTTTATTTTGCTTTGCGCTTTGCTTTGTGCTCCGCGCTTCGTTTTGCTTTCTGCCTTACTTTGTTTTTGCTTTGTTTTATTTTTTATTTTGCGTTAGATGTTCCGCTTTCGCGTGAAGTGTGGTAAAATACGAAAAACATAACGCGTGGCAAACTACGAAAAAATAATAGGAGGGGATCGCTATGATCGCAAAGACACCGCCCATGGGCTGGAACAGCTGGGACTGCTACGGGGCCGCCGTCACGGAGGATACCGTGCGCAAAAACGCGGAATATATGGCCGCCAACCTGAAACAATATGGCTATGAATACGTTGTGGTGGACATTCAGTGGTCCGAACCCACTGCGGATTCCCACGCCTACCATCCGTTTGCGGAGCTGTGCATGGATGAATTTTCCCGCCTCATCCCCGCGCCGAACCGCTTTCCGTCCTCCACGGGCGGAAAAGGATTCCGGCCCCTGGCGGACTATGTGCACTCCCTGGGCCTGAAGTTCGGCATCCACATCATGCGGGGCATCCCGCGTCAGGCTGTCCATCAAAACACTGCCTTGCTGGGCACAGACCGGACCGCGCGGCAGATTGCGGACACCAACAGCATCTGCGCCTGGAACACGGATATGTACGGCGTGGATCCGTCCAAAGAGGGGGCGAAGGCCTACTACGACAGCATTTTCGCCCTGTACGCCTCCTGGGGCGTGGACTTTATCAAGTGCGACGACATCGCGCGGGAGCTTCCCCACCGGGAGGAGGAACTGCGGATGCTCTCCGACTCCCTGAAAAACTGCGGGCGCGAGATAGTTCTGAGCATCTCCCCCGGCGCGTCGCTTCTGGAGAAGGCGGAGCTGTACAAACAGGTGTGCAATATGTGGCGCATTACCGACGATTTCTGGGATCAGTGGGATCTGCTCTACGCCATGTTCGAGCGCTGTGAGAAGTGGTGCACCCACTGCGGCGCGGGGCACTGGCCGGACGCGGACATGCTGCCCGTCGGGGCTATCCGCCAGGACTACGGCGAAGCCAACACAACCGCCTTCACGCGGGATGAGCAGATCTGTATGATGACTCTCTGGGGCATCTTCCGCGCCCCGCTGATGATCGGGTCGGAGCTCACCCGGCTGGACGACTTTACCCTCGGGCTTTTGACCAACGTGCACATCCTCGCCATGCACCGGAACGCCCGCCACTCCCACCAGGTGTGGCGCAGAAGGATGTGCGGCACGGAACTCGTCCTCTGGACGGCCGCGAGCTGCGAGGGCGGGCAGTACCTCGCCGTGTTCAATGTGGGCGAGGCGGACAGCGAGATTGAAATTCCCCTCTCCGATGCGGAGGTGGAAAAGCCCGTCCGCATCACGGAGCTGTGGAGCCAGAAGGCCTTCGGCGTGTCCGACAAGATCAAGGCCGAGCTGCCTGCCCACGGCGCGCTGGCGTTTTTCCTGGGCTGACGCCCTTCCCGCGGTCAGCACGCCATGACCAGCGTGCCGGCCGCGATCAGCGCGCAGCCGACCAGGGATTTGACTGTAAATTCCTCGTGCAAAAACACGAACGCCAGAATCAGCGTGAACACAATGCTCAGCTTGTCGATGGGCGCAACCTTCGAGACGCTTCCCATCTGCAGGGCCCGGTAATAGCACAGCCAGGAGGCCCCCGTGGCCAGACCGGACAGGATCAGAAACAGCCAGCTCTTCCGGCTGATCTGCGCAAGCCCGCTCTGGGCGTGGGTCAGAAAGACCATCCCCCAGGAAGCGGCGAGCACCACCACGGTTCGGATGGCCGTCGCCAGGTTGGAATTGACCTCCTCAATCCCCACCTTTGCCAGTATAGAAGTAAGCGCCGCAAACACGGCGGACAGCAATGCAAATACAGCCCACATGTCGTCTCCTCTCCCGGACCCCTCTTCGCGGGTCCGCCCCTGCAGAAAATATTTTCCTGCGTCCGGAAATTTTTTCCTACGTCTGAAAGTGCACGCCGGAATTTTTCAGCCGTCCGGCGTGAAGAAAAGCTGCGGCCCGCAAGCCGCAGCTTTATGTTCCTGCTCTCATTTTCCCGGTTTCCGGTTTCTGTTTTCCGTCTCCGTTCTGGGATCCTGTTCCAGATTTTTGTCCCAGGATCCTGTTCACGGTTTCTGTTCCGGGCCCCTGTTCTATGTTTCTGTTTCCTTTCTCCGGTTTCCATTCCCGTTTCAGGATCTCTCGATGCCCAGCACGCGGTATTTGCTGACGCCCATCTGCGTCTCCACTAATACCTCCTGGCCGATGGACGCCCCGATGAGCGCCTTGCCCACCGGCGACTCGTTGGAGATCTTGCCCATCAGGCTGTTCGCCTCGGTGGAGCCGACGATCTGGTATTCGATCTCCTCGTCGTAGTCCTCGTCAAAAAGCGTGACCGTGCACCCCACGCTGATCTTGTTCAGATCCACTTCGTCCTCGACCACCACCTCGGCGTTCTTGAGGATCTGCTCTATCTCCTCGATCCTGGCTTCGATGTCGCGCTGCTCATCTTTTGCCGCATCGTATTCCGCATTTTCAGACAGGTCGCCCTGCTCTCTTGCCTCTTTGATCTTGGCCGCTACTTCTTTTCTCCGCACTACTTTCAGATCGTGCATCTCATCTTCCAGTGCTTTTAATCCAGCATACGTTAATATGTTCTTTTTTGTTTCCATACTTTGTACCATGCCGCAGGCCTGGTGCCATTTGTGACGCTGCTTTTCGCGGCACAAATGAAGATTGAAAAATTGCCCGCAGCCTTTTCCCTTCTTTCATTAAAACTTTTTCAATCTTCTACACCTTCCAAAAAGTTCCTAATACAGTCAGATCCATGCTGCAACATTCAGAGTATTATAGCTCAAACATCCGGGGCTGTCAAGAAGTAGTCGTAAAATTTCATCCTTTCCGACATAGTTATGAAATTTTATCTATCCCAACAGTTCCAGCAATTGCTCCAGCTGTTCCATGCTCTCCACCTCGTTGACTTTTCTGCGCAGCGCGGCGCTGTGCGGGCACCCGGCCGTGTACCACGCCACATGCTTGCGCATCTCGCGGATCGCGGTGCGCTCACCCTTGCACTGCACCTGGAGGGCGGCATGTCTCAAGATCATGTCCCGCCGCATCTGCGGCCCCGGTTTTTCCGGGATGCTGCCACTCTTATCATATGCGGTCAGGCTCTGAAATATCCACGGATTTCCGCGGCTTGCCCGCCCGATCATGATGCCGTCGCAGCCCGTCTGCTCGAACATGCGCCGGGCGGCCAGAGGGCCGTCCACGTCACCGTTGCCGATCACCGGGATCTTCACGGCCTCCTTGACGCGCCGGATGATGTCCCAGTCGGCTTTCCCCGCGTAGTACTGCGCCCGCGTGCGCCCGTGCACCGTGATGGCGGCCGCGCCCGCGTCCTCCATGCGCTTTGCAAATTCCACCGCGTTCACATGATCCTCATCGAAGCCTTTGCGTATCTTCACGGTCACCGGCTTTTTGACCGCCGCGGCCGTCCGCCGTATGATCTCATACGCCAGATCCGGATCCAACATCAGCGCGGAGCCCTCGCCGTTGTTTACCACCTTGGGCACCGGGCAGCCCATGTTGAGATCCAGGATGTCGAAAGGCCCGTCCTCGATCTGCTTCGCCACCTCGCTGATCAGCCCCGGGTCGTTCCCGAAAAGCTGCAGGGAGACCGGGCGCTCCTCCTGCGCGGTCTCCATCAGCTTCACGGTATTTTTGTTGTGGTAGGAGATGGCCTTTGCGCTCACCATCTCCGTGCACAGAAGTCCCGCCCCCATCTCCTTGCAGAGCAAACGAAAAGGCAGGTCCGTCACGCCTGCCATAGGAGCGAGAATATAAGGATTTGCCAGCTCCACGCCGCCAATCTTCAGACTCATTGTCCATCCCCCATAAAAAACACGCGGTAGTAGGTTTCCAGGGACTCCAAAAGCTCCGCTTTTGTGCGCTGCAGCTCCCGGATCTTCAGCACGCTCCCGATCTCATCGTAAAAGAAATCGTCCGGCTGCGCCTCCGTGCGAAACTGCAGATTTCCCCCGCCGTCAAACTCCAGCGTGAGGATGCCGCCCACATCCTGGGTGTAGAGCACGCACAGGATCTTTAACTCGTCCTGCACGTTTTTCGGCAGGGCGTCGAAATCTTCATTAAAATAATATTTTTCATTGTATGCGCTCGCCGCACACAGAACCACATTTTCTTCGTACATCTCCCGGCTCCTTTAACAATATCCCGCAAAGGCTTCAGCAATATTCATAGATGCCGCGCACCGAAACTTCCCCGGCGTACACCTTCTGCGTCCGCCCGTCCGCCGTCTCCACCAGAAGCTGCCCCTGCCTGTCTATGCCGCGGGCAATTCCGCTGTACCCGTTCCCCGGCTCTAAGACCCGCACTTCCTTATCCAGGTTGGCAAGGCGGCCCTGGTAGTCCTCCAAAAGCAGGGTCATGTCCTGCGTTTCCAGAAATCTGCGGTACGCGTCCTCAAGCTCCCGCATGCAGGCGCAGACGATGGCCCCGCGGTCCACCGGCCCGCCCAGCTCGCGCTGCAGGGATGTGGCCGTCTTTTCCAGCTCCCCCGGGAACTTCGCGACGTTGGCGTTGATGCCGGTGCCGATCACAACATAATGAATCCCCTCCAGGTCGGTGGAGAGCTCCGTCAGCGTGCCGGAAAGTTTTTTCCCGCCCACCACCAGATCGTTCGGCCACTTGATCTTCACGTCCAGGCCGGTAAGCCCGGACACCGCTTTCGCGAACGCCGCGCCGGCCACCAGCGTGAGCATGGACGCCTTCTCGGGCCGGATCTGCGGCCGCACCAGCAGGCTCATGGCGATGGTGGATCCCGGAGGCATCTCCCAGACTCTCCCCCGCCGGCCCTTGCCGCTGCTCTGGAAATCGGCGATCACCAGCGTTCCGTGGGGAGCTCCGTCCTCCCCCAGCTTTTTGGCATAATTGTTGGTGGAATCCACGGTCTTTAAATATACCAGGTTCCGGCCCGCCCACTCGGTGTCCATGCGGCTTAGCAGCTCGGCCCGGGAGACCGTGTCCGGACACGCCAGCAGGCGGTACCCTCTGTTCGGCACCGCCTCGATCTCATAGCCCTCTTCTTTCAGCTGGCGGATCCCCTTCCAGATCGCCGCGCGCGTCACGCCAAGCCGCTCGCAGAGCTCCTGGCCCGACACATATCCGTCCTGCGCGCGGAGCGCGCTCAGAATCTCGCTCTTCATAACTGTCCGCTCACTCTCCAAGTGTGGCGAGCATTACCGCTTTGATGGTGTGCATGCGGTTCTCCGCCTCCTGGAACACTCTGGACTGCTCTCCCGTGAAGACCTCGTCCGTCACTTCCATCTCGGTAAGGCCGAAGCGCGCGCCCATCTCTTTGCCGATCTCGGTCTTCAGATCGTGGAACGACGGCAGGCAGTGCAGGAAGATGGCGTTCTTGTTTCCGTTCTCCATAACCTGCTTTGTCACTTTATACGGCGTGAGGTCGCGGATACGCTCCTCCCACACCTCGTCCGGCTCGCCCATGGAGACCCACACGTCGGTGCAGATGACGTCCGCATTCTTTGTGCCCTCCGCCACGTCCTCCGTCAGCGTGATGGAAGCCCCCGACTCCTTCGCGTACTCCATGCACTGATCCACCAGTTCCTGCGACGGGAAATATTTTTTGGGGGCGCAGGCCACAAAGTCCATGCCCATCTTCGCGCAGGCGATCATGTAGGAATTGCCCATGTTGTAGCGGGCGTCGCCCAGATAGACCAGGCGGATGCCCTTTAATCTTCCGAAGTTTTCCTGTATGGTCAGCATATCCGCCAGCATCTGCGTGGGGTGGTATTCATTGGTAAGCCCGTTCCACACCGGCACACCCGCACAGCGGGCCAGCTCCTCCACGATCTCCTGCCCGTACCCGCGGTACTCGATGCCCTCAAACATGCTGCCCAGCACCTTTGCGGTGTCCTCGATGCTCTCTTTTTTTCCGATCTGGGAGCTCTTCGGGTCCAGATAGGTGGTTCCCATGCCCAGATCGTGGGCCGCCACCTCGAAGGAGCAGCGCGTCCGGGTGCTGGTCTTCTCAAAGATCAGCGCCACGTTTTTCCCGCGGTGCACATCCACCGGGATCCCCTGTTTTTTCTTTCTTTTCAGATCGGCCGCCAGCGCCAGGAGACTCTCGATCTCCTGCGGCGTGAAATCTTTCAGCGTCAGAAAATGCCTGCCTTTTAAGTCTGTAAATTTTCCGTTCTCTCTGCTCAAATCCTGTTTCTCCCCTGTTCTATCATGCCGGAAGCGGGGCCGGATATCCCGGCCCCGTGCCGCAAATTTTATTCGCTCTTTGCAATCTCCGCGGCGGCCTTCACAAAGCCCGCCATATTCTGCATCTCGGAGGGAATGATGATCTTTGTCGCCTGGCCCTCCGCCACCTTTGCCATCGCCTCAAAGCTCTTGAGCGCAAGCACGCTCTGGTCCGCGCCCGCCTCTTTGAGGAAACGGATGCCGTCCGCGTTTGCCTGCTGCACCTTCAAGATGGCCTCCGCCTGGCCTTCCGCCTCGCGGATCATCTTCTCCTTGGCCGCCTCCGCGCGCAGGATGGCCGCCTGCTTTTCCGCCTCCGCGTCCAGGATGATGGACTCTTTTTTACCCTCCGCGATGAGGATGGCGGACTTCTTTTCGCCCTCCGCCACCAGGATGGTCTCACGGCGCTCACGCTCCGCCTTCATCTGCTTCTCCATGGCCTCCTGGATGGCCTCCGGGGGAATGATGCTCTTTAACTCCACGCGGTTTACCTTGATGCCCCAGGGATCCGTCGCCAGATCCAGCGCGGAGCGCATCTTGGTGTTGATGACGTCCCTGGATGTGAGCGTCTCGTCCAGTTCCAGCTCGCCCACGATGTTTCGCAGCGTGGTGGCCGTCAGGTTCTCGATGGCCATAATGGGATTCTCCACGCCGTAGGCGTACAGTTTCGGATCCGTGATCTGGAAGAACACGATGGTGTCGATCCGCATGGTTACGTTATCCTTTGTGATAACCGGCTGCGGCGGGAAATCCACCACCTGCTCTTTTAACAGCACTTTTCTGGCGATCTTGTCGATGATGGGCACTTTGAAGTGAATGCCCACGCCCCAGGTGGTCTGGTAGCCGCCCAGGCGCTCCACCACATAGCCGTAAGCCTGCGGAACCACTTTGATGCAGGATGTCAGCACCAGAAGCAAAATGAAGATCAACAGTAAAATAATCCCAAGACTCATATTCATGCTACTTCTCCTTTTCTTTTACGATGAGTTTTACGCCTTCGATGGCCGACACCGTCACCGTCTTGCCCGCCTCGATCTGGCCCGCGTCCGACGCGGTGCGCGCCGTCCATTCCAGGCCATTCAGCTGTGCCTTCCCAGTGCTGTGCAGGTTGTCGATGCGCTCCGTGACATAGGCCTCTTTTCCGATCAGCTCATCCACGTTGGTGCGCACATGCCTGCGGTTGACATAGCGGACGGCAAACGGCCTGGTAAACAGCAGCAGCAAAAATGAAACCGCGAGAAATATGCCGCACTGAAGCCATATGTTCGCCCCAAGCATATTCGCCGCCATCGCCGCGATGGCGCCGCCTGCAAACCAGATGGTGGTAAGTCCCATCGTAAACAGTTCGATCCCCAGCAGCAGAATAAACAATCCCAGCCAGTAGACAGGTTCCATCTCCACATCCCTCCTTGTTTAACCTATGGGCATATTATACACCAAAGTGCCCTGTTGGTAAACAGGAAATAGTATTAATAGAATTGATGGTCCCCAATTTTCTGGCCCTTGCCGCTCCCCGTATTGAAATACAGGGCGTCTCCCACGGTGCCCTCGCCGTTCAGAGCCGCGGCCGCCGCATCATAGCAGTCCTGCGGGGCGCTGCCGATGACGGAATCCAGCCATCCCGTGGACGCGGGCGTAAACTGGCCGCTCTCGTATATGACGTCGTGAATGGAATTTGCGAAGGAGCTGCTGGCCACACGGTTCATGACCACCTGGCCCACAGCGATCTTGCCCTCGGCGCTCTGGTTGCCCGCCTCGCAGTAGATCAGGGCTGCCAGCAGATCCAGATCAGAGTCAGAGTAACTGGACGATGTGTCCGCACTGTCGTCTGCCCACGTGTCTGCACTGTTGTCTGTCCAGGCTGCGCTGTCGTCTGTCCAGGACGCTGCGCTGTCGTCCGTCCAGGTGGCCGTGCTGCTGTCCGTCCACGTGTCTGCACTCTCGCCCGCCCAGGCGTCCGTGCTGTTGTCTGTCCCCGCCGCGCTGTTGTCCGTCCACGTGTCTGCGCTCTCACCCGCCCAGGTGTCCGCGCTGTTGTCTGTCCACGCCGCGCTGTCGTCCGTCCAGGCTGCGCTGTCATCCGTCCAGGCTGCACTGTCATCCGTCCAATCTGCGCTGTCGTCCGTCCAGGCTACACTCCACGCTGCTGCGCTCTCGTCTGTCCAATCTGCGCTGTCTGCTATATATGTATCATCCCCTGTGTATATATCCTGCGCGTATCCGCAGTCTTCCGCATATGCGGGTTCCTCCGCCGTGTACGCGGGCTCCTCCGTATAGACGGCGTCCCCTGTGTCCGGCTCGCCCGAGCACGTCGGTTCCGCACTGACGGCATCTCCCTCGGACGCCACCGCGGTGTCCAGAACCGGTGCAAAGCTCACATCTTCCGCCGCCACGTATGCCAGACGGCCGTCCGCGAGCTGCACTTCCACCCAGTTTTCCGTGCTCCCGAGGATCTCGCCGCCCTCGCCCTCCTGAAGCGTTCCGATGACGGAGGACGTATCCTGCGGATCCGCGAAAACCTTCACGTCATCCCAGGCGGCCACGGCCCCCTGCACGCCGTAAATGTTTTTCAGCTCCTCCGCCTGCTCGTCAAACGCCAGGTAGCTGGTCTTCACATATCCGGAAATATCCCCGGAGCGGACCTTGGCCCACTCTCCCTGCATGCTCTCCACGATCACGCCGGCGGCTCCCGGCACAAAGCCGACCACCTTTCCGGACGCGGAAGCCGTGCTGCGCACAAACAGCTCATCCTCTACGTTGGCCACGGCCACGTTCTGCCCGCCGATCTTGCCCGCCACAGCCGCAGACGCTGTGCCGGACATGCTCATAAGAACGGTCGCCGCAGACAGCGCGCCGCAGAGTATCTGCATTTTTCGATTTCTCATAAAAAAACAACCTCCCGATGTCGGGCGTTTTTTACATTTTTGTGTATTAAACGCCATATTTGTTACAGATTTGTTAAATTTATTACATTGACATTGTATAACGGTTACGTTTCCTTGTCAACCATAAGATTCTTAACTTTCTGTGAACCGGGTCGCGTTAGAGGCATGCAAAAGAAGCCCGCCTGCAGGATTCTCCGCCTGCGGCGGGTCGCGTCAGAAGCATACAAAATAAGCCTACTTGCGGGATTCCTTGCCAGCGGCGGGGCGCGTCAGAGGCATATAAAAGAAGTCTGCTTGCGGGATTCTCCGCCTGCGGCGGAGCACCTCAGCGACATACAAAAAGGAGCGGTCATGCGCCGCTCCTCTGACGTTTTGCTTCAAACATTAAGATGGCCGCGGCCACCGCCGCGTTGAGGGACTCCGCCTGCCCCTCCATAGATATTTTGACGCGCACATCCGCCTGCGCTGCCAGCGCATCGGACAGCCCGTTCCCCTCGTTTCCGATCAGGAAGGCGCAGCCCGTCCGGTAATCCTGCGCCGTGTACTCGCTCTTCGCGTTCAGGTGCGCGGCGTAGGTGCGCACGCGGCGCTGCCTCAATTTCTCCGGCACGGACAGAAAATCTGGAACATAGCCGAAGGGCATCCGGTAGACGGCTCCCATGGTGGAGCGGATAGTCTTCGGATTGTAGATGTCCGCCGTGCCCGCGCTCATGAGGATGCCGGAAACGCCCGCGGCCTCCGCGGTGCGGAAGATGGTTCCCAGGTTCCCGGGATCCTGGATGTCCTCCAAAAGCAGCAGAAACGGCGTTTCCTTTTGCAGCATCTCCTCCACGGAATACTGCCGCTGCCGGACCAGGCAGAGGATGCCCTGGGGCGTCTTTGTGTCCGACACCGCGGCGAACACGCGGTCCGAGACCACCTCCACCCCGCCGTCCCTAAGAAGGGCGCGGTTCTGCTCCTTTTCATAGAAGCTCTCCGACACGTAGGTCTTTACCAGCAGCTCCCGCGGCACTTCCCGGTACATCCGGACGCCCTCCGCCACAAACAGGCCCTCGGCCCTGCGCGCCTTCGCCTTTGTCTGGAGCTGCGCCAGCGCCCGGATCTGTCTGTTTGACGTGCTGTTGATGATGTTCTCCATAGGATTCACACGGCCTAAACCGTCAGCGCATACGCGGTCTCCCACATATTCTCCGGGAGCTGTTTCTGCATGGCCAGCGCCTCGTCGATGTCGAAATCCGTAAAGTCGCCGTGGTGGTAGCCCACCACACGGTTGGTCTTGCCCTCCAAAAGCAGATCCACGGCGTAAGCGCCCATCATGGACGCGTACACGCGGTCTTTACAGGTAGGGCTGCCCCCGCGCTGCATGTGGCCCAGAATAGTGGCCCTCGTCTCGATACCGGTGGCCGCCTCGATGCGGCGCGCCATGGAGGTGGAGTGGCCGATGCCCTCCGCGTTGATGATGATGTGGTGCTTCTTGCCGCGCTTGCGGTTGCGCAGAATATTGTTTATGAGCTTCTGCTCGTCGTAGTCATATTTCTCCGGGACCAGAATGTCCTCCGCGCCGTTGGCGATGCCGCAGTACAGCGCGATGTAGCCCGCGCGCCTGCCCATGACCTCGATGATGCTGCATCTCTCGTGGGAGGTGGAGGTGTCGCGCACCTTGTCGATGGCCTCCATGGCCGTGTTGATGGCCGTGTCGAACCCGATGGTGTACTCCGTGCAGGCGATGTCCAGATCGATGGTGCCCGGAACGCCGATGGTATTGATCCCCAGGGCCGCCAGCTTCTGCGCGCCCGCGAACGAACCGTCCCCGCCGATGACCACCAGTCCCTCAATGCCGTGCTTGCGGCAGACTTCGGCTCCCAGCTTCTGGCCCTCCTCCGTGCGGAACTCCGCGCAGCGCGCCGTCCCGAGGATGGTGCCGCCCCGCGAGATGGTGTCGGAAACCTCGCGCGCGGTCAGGTCGCGGATCTCTTCATTTAAAAGCCCGCTGTAGCCGCGGTAGATGCCCTTTACCTTTTTCCCTTTATAGATCGCCTTGCGCACCACCGCGCGAATGGCCGCGTTCATGCCCGACGCGTCGCCGCCGCTTGTCAGTACGCCGATGGTCTGAATCTCCTTGCTCATAATGTACTCCTCCTTCCTGCTATCAACAGTGTAATCCATCTTCTGCACGTTTTCAAACTATTTTTATATTTTCGACGCCGAATTTTTCCGACAGCGCTTCGATCAGATCCTGGTCCGCGCTCACCGCCCAGTTTTCCGAGAGTTTTTTGACCGCGCGCATGGAGCGGATGTAGACGGTCACACGGTCCTTTCCGTCCGACTCGCGCAGGACGGCGTACATCTGCTGCTCCTTTTCCCGGTAAGTCTCCATGTCCGGGAACTGGATCCACACCTGGCGCGGGATGTCCCGGAAGCTCTGGATGCTCTCGCAGATCAGCTTGCTGGCCTTCTCGTCCTCCGCGGAGACGCGCCCGGAAATAAACACCTTCTCGTCCTCCACGATGAGGTTCCGGTCCTTCTCATAGCTGCGCGGGAACACCACCACTTCCACCGTGCCGTACAGATCCTCCAGCGTCAGATAGGCCATGGTCTGGTTCTGCTTGGTGTACTTGATGGACCGCCCCGTGATCATGCCGCCCACAACCACCTTCGCGCCGTCCCTGACGACGGGGACGCCCGTCCCCTCGTCCGGCTGGAAATCGGTGGTCACATTGGTAATGTGTTTGCGCCACACGCTCTCGTACTTCTCCAGCGGGTGGCCGCTCACATAGAAGCCCAGCACTTCTTTTTCGAACGCCAGGAGCTGCTCCTTGTCGTACTCCTCCACGTTCGGCATGGGAATGTCGCAGGCCTGCTTGTCCTGCTCGCTCATAAAATCGAACAGGCTCATCTGGCCGGAGAGCGACGTCTTTTTCTCCTGGTTGACCGCCTCGAGCACCGCGGCGTACACCTCCATCATCTGGTGGCGGTTTCCGCCCAGGCTGTCCAGCGCGCCGGACTTGATGAAGCTCTCCAGCGTGCGCTTGTTGATGTCCTTGGTGGACATGCGCTCCACCAGGTTCTTCAGGGAAGTGAAGGGCCCTTTCTCCCGCTCCTTTACCAGCGCCGCGATGACCGGCCTGCCCACGCTCTTGATGGCGGAAAGCCCGTAGCGGATCTTTCCGTCCTCCACCGTGAACCTGCTCTCGCCCCGGTTGATGTCCGGCGGGAGGATCTCAATGCCCATCTGCCGGCAGGTCATGTTGTAGGCCACCACCTTGGGCGGGTTATCGATGACCGAGGTTAAGAGGGAAGCCATAAATTCCAGCGGGTAATAATATTTCAGCCACGCCGTCTGGTAGGACACCACCGCGTAGGCCGCCGCGTGGGATTTGTTGAACGCGTACTTGGCGAAGTCGATCATCTCGTCGTAGATCTTGTTGGCCGTCTTCTCCGGTATGCCGTTTTTGATGCAGCCCGGCACGCCCTCCTCCTCGTTGCCGTACACAAAATTCCGACGCTCCTTCTCCATCACGGCCGCCTTTTTCTTGGACATGGCGCGGCGCAGAAGGTCGCTGCGCCCCAGGGTGTAGCCGCCCAGATCGCGCACGATCTGCATAACCTGCTCCTGGTAGACGATACAGCCGTAGGTGGCCTCCAGGATGGGCTTCAGCTGCGGGCAGTCGTAGGTGATCCCCTCCGGATTGTTCTTCCCCGCGATGTACTGGGGGATAAATTCCATGGGCCCCGGGCGGTAGAGGGAGATGCCTGCGATGAGGTCCTCCAGGCTCTGCGGTTTCAGCTCCGTCATGAAGCTCTTCATACCGCCGCTCTCCAGCTGGAACACGCCGTCGGTCTTCCCGGTTCCCAGGGAGGCCAGCACGTCTTTATCGTCGTAATTGATCTTCTCAATGTCGATGGCCTTCCCGGTGCTCTTCTGCACCAGATCCACCGCGTCCTGGATGACCGTGAGCGTGCGAAGCCCCAGAAAGTCCATTTTCAGAAGCCCCAGCTCCTCCAGGGTCGTCATGGTAAACTGGGTGGTAATGGTGCCGTCGCTCGCCCTGGAGAGAGGCACATACTCGTCCGCCGCCTCCCGGCAGATCACCACGCCCGCCGCGTGCATGGAAGTGTGGCGCGGGAGCCCCTCCAGGCGCTTGGCCATGTCCACCAGGCGGCGGATCTGGGGATCCTCCTCGTACACCTTGCGGAAATCGCCGTTCTCCTGCAGGGCTTTGTCCAGGGTAATGTTCAGCTCCTGCGGCACCGTCTTCGCCACGGAATCCGCCACCGCGTAGGGAATGTCCATCACGCGGGCCACGTCGCGGATGACGCCCCGCGCCGCCAGGGTTCCGAATGTGACGATCTGCACCACTTTGTCTTTGCCGTATTTGCGGACCACATAGTCGATCACTTCCTGCCTGCGCTCGAAGCAGAAGTCGATGTCGATATCCGGCATGGACACGCGCTCCGGGTTCAGGAACCGCTCGAACAGCAGGCTGTACCGGATGGGGTCCAGCTGTGTGATGCCCAGGGTGTAGGACACCAGGCTCCCGGCGGCGGATCCCCGGCCCGGCCCCACCGCGATGCCGTTTTCCCGCGCGTAGCGGATGAAGTCCCACACGATCAGAAAATATTCCACATAGCCCATGCGCTTGATGATGCCCAGCTCATAGTCCAGCCGCTCTCTCAACGCTTCCGCCTGTTCGGGGGGATAGCGCCTCGCCAGCCCATCCGAGCAGAGCTTGTTCAAATATTCCCACGCGCTGTACCCGTCCGGGACGTCAAAGCGCGGCAGCTTTGTGACGCCGAACTCGATCTCCACATGGCAGCGGTCCGCGATCTTCTGCGTGTTCTCGACGGCCTGTTCGGCATACGGGAAAAGGGCGGCCATCTGCTCGGGGGATTTCACAAAATACTGCCCGCCCTCGTAGCGCATGCGGTCCTCGTCCTGCAGCTTTTTGCCGGTCTGGATGCAGAGCAGGATGTCGTGGGCCTCCACGTCCGTCTCGTAGGTGTAGTGGACGTCGTTGGTGGCCACCAGCTCGATCCCCGTCTCCGCGCTCATGCGAAGGAGCTGCTGGTTTACCAGCTGCTGCTCCGGGATTCCGTGATCCTGCAGTTCCAGGAAAAAATTGTCCCGGCCAAAAATCTCCCGGTATCTGAGAGCCGCCTTCTTCGCCTCGTCGTAGAGGCCGCGGACCAGATAGCGCGGCACCTCGCCCGCCAGGCAGGCGCTCAAGGCGATGATGCCCTCGTGGTATTTTTCCAGGATCTCTTTGTCCACGCGCGGCCGGTAGTAATAGCCTTCCACAAACCCGGCGGACACGATCTTGATGAGGTTGGCGTAGCCCGTGTTGTTCTCCGCCAGAAGCACCAGATGGTAGTAGCGGTCGTCCCCGCCCGTGGTCTCGCGGTCGAAGCGGGAATTGGGAGCCACGTACACCTCGCACCCCAGCACGGGGTTGATGCCCGCGTCGCGGGCGGCGCGGTAGAACTCTATGACGCCGTACATGGCCCCATGATCCGTGATGGCCGCGCTGTTCATGCCCAGCTCTTTTACCCTGGCCACGTATTCTTTTATCTTGTTGGAGCCGTCCAGCAGACTGTACTCCGTGTGTACGTGCAGATGCGCAAAATTCAACTTCCGTTCCCCCGCTTCGGACGGGCCGGCTGCCCGTCCCTTTTCAGACTGTAACTGTTAATCCTGTTTCAGCGCCACCGCCTCGATCTCCAGCAGCACATCCTTGGGAAGGCGCGCCACCTCCACACAGGAGCGCGCGGGGAAAGCGCCGTCAAAGAACGTGGCGTAGATCTCGTTGATCTTTCCAAAATCGTTCATCTCTTTGATGAAAACCGTGGTCTTGACCACCTGATCCATGCAGGTGCCCGCGGCCTTCAGAAGATTGGAGAGGTTCGCAAGGGCCTGGCGCGCCTGCGCCTCCACGCCCTGGGGAATCTCGCCGGTTGCCGGAACCACGGGGATCACGCCGGACGTGTACACCATACCGTTTACCTCGATCGCCTGTGAATAGGGTCCGATGGCCGCCGGTGCGGCATCGGTGCTGATAACTTTTTTCATAATATCTGTCCTCCTTATATTGTTCGTATGGAGCGCTCCGTGATCTCGATGCGCCCCTCTTTTAAGAGCCTGCCCACGCCGCGCTTAAACGCGTTTTTGCTCAGGCCCGTCTCTCTTTCGATAATCTCCGGCGAAGCCTTGTCGCTGAACGGCAGCACGCCGTCATATTCGCCGATGATCTGCAGGATGTGCTCCGCGTCCGCGTCCATCTGCAGATACGCCTTTT
Organism: uncultured Marvinbryantia sp.; assembly: GCA_947630735.1. Taxonomy (GTDB): domain Bacteria; phylum Bacillota; class Clostridia; order Lachnospirales; family Lachnospiraceae; genus Marvinbryantia. Next base: position 3,586 of record CANRIR010000044.1, on the reverse strand, counting down.
TGCGCGTGGAGAGGTTCAGCTTGCCGTCCGCCTTGACGGCCGTCACCCTGGCCTCCACGACGTCCCCGATCTGATAGCGGTCCTCCGCCTCTTTTCGCGGGATCAGGGCGGAATATTTGTAGTCCACGGCCACAAAAAGGCCGAACTCCCGGCTTGTCTCGTAGATGACGCCGGTTACCAGATCGTCCTTCCGGTACGGCGAATCCGTCTGCAGGTACGGGTACACGTTCATGGTGGCGCAGAGGCGGCCGCTCTTGTCCAGGTAGAGGCCCACCAGGCAGGAATCGCCTGCCCGGACCGGGCGCGTCTGCTGCTTAAAAGGAAGGAACAGATCCTTCTCCAGGCCCCAGTCCAAAAAGGCCCCGATCTTCGTCACTTCCAGCACTTTCAAGACCGCAAGGCCCCCGAGCGCCAGCGCCGGTTCCCGCGTGGTGGCGATGGGCCTGTCCCGGGAATCCCTGTACAGGAACACTTCCATGGAATCTCCCGTCAGAGCGCCCTCCGGCACTTCTTTTTTCGGGAGCAGCACCCGCTGTTCGGGCTCTCCCGGCTCTGCGAGATAAACGCCGAAATCCGTCTGTTTTACAATTTCCAATGTCTGCTTTTTGCCTATTTCCAGCATAGTTCCTCCTGTCTATCCGTTCGTGTTTATTGAGCCTTTCCTTTTGCCGAAAGGTCCGTTTTTATGGAAACATCCATTTAGGCCGAGCTCATGTTGGGGAAAATGTTCATCCCTGCCGAGTGCGTGAAAATTCCACCACCGCATAGGGCTTTTTATCCTCCGCGCACAGGCTGACCGTGCACTTGTCCTGCTCCTCATACACCAGCGGCACGATGACGTCGTGCAGCACCGCCGATTTTTTGTACTCCACCCGGATCTGCCGCACTTCAAAATCCTGCGGGAGATATTCCTCCGCCATCAGGATGTACTGCCCGTTGTTCACATGGTGGTTGGTGTCCAGATGGCTGCGCATCACGGAAAAGCGGCTCTCTTCGCGGCTCCCCTCCGGCACCGGCATCTTGCGGACGATGGGCCCGAGGGGCAGCGCCTCCTCTATGCCGTACACTTTGCTGACATCCTCGTCCACCTTGGAGGGGTGCCCGGTGCGCACATCCAGATAGATCCACAGGGACGCCGCGCTTGCCAGGGTTTCCCCGTGCGCATCCAGGATGCGGAAGTTCCGCTCCCCGTAAAACCCTTTGAAGTGATAGGGCCAGGTCTGCACCGCGATCTCCTCCCCCAGCTTCGGCAGACGGTCTATGACAATCTTCCAGGAAGCCAGGATCCACGCCTTTCCCAGCTCTCCCAGCTTGTCCAGGCCCGCACCCAGATCCTCCGACTGAAAGGTGCTGCAGTCCTGAAAATAGTCGATCACGCCCGGCAGGGTCAGCTTTTTGTCCTCTCCGACCTCGCTGTAACGCACACGGCTGGTAAACTGATATGCCATGTCTCTCATCCTTTCTTATAACTTCCTAATTATACAATATCTGCCGCAGGTTAGGCAAGACCCTCTTATCCGCAATGTGCAAAAAGGTGCGGAGCCCATGAAAAAAGAGCACCCGTTTCGGATGCTCTCTCGCAGGGCTACCAGGATTCGAACCTGGAAATGACGGAGTCAGAGTCCGTTGCCTTACCGTTTGGCGATAGCCCTATGTCACAACAATGTGTATTATAAAGCATACTGTCCAAAAATGCAAGCCCTTTTTTTACAATTTTTGTTTCAAAAAAAGCTAACAATTTTCCCCATTGTGGGGTATAATCTTAGTACTTATTCCTACACTTTTCAATCAAAAGGAGATTCTGCGATGAGTACCATGAACATCAGTCTGCTGACCGACCTGTACGAACTGACCATGATGCAGGGCTACTTTAAAAGCCACGCCACGGAGGTGGTGGTGTTCGATATGTTTTACCGCCGCAATCCAAGCGACGGGGGCTATGCCATCGCCGCCGGCCTGGAACAGATGATCGAATACATTAAAAATCTCCGCTTCACCTCAGAAGACATCGATTATCTGAGGGGACTCGGCATTTTCGACGCGGATTTTCTGGACTATTTAAGCACGTTCCGCTTCAGCGGCGACATCTACGCCATCCCGGAGGGCACCGTGGTGTTCCCCAGGGAACCGCTGGTAAAGGTGGTTGCCCCCATCATGGAGGCGCAGCTTGTGGAGACCGCCATTTTGACCATCATCAATCATCAGAGCCTCATCGCCACCAAGGCGTCCCGCGTGGTCTACGCGGCCCAAGGCGACGGCATTATGGAGTTCGGCCTGCGCCGGGCGCAGGGTCCCGACGCCGGAGTCTACGGCGCGAGGGCTGCCATGATCGGCGGCTGCATCGGCACTTCCAATGTGCTGGCCGGACAGCTCTTTGACGTGCCGGTAAAGGGGACGCACGCCCACAGCTGGATCATGAGCTTCCCCGATGAATACACGGCCTTTAAGACCTACGCGGATCTGTACCCCAACGCCTGCTGCCTGCTGGTGGACACCTACGACACGTTAAAATCCGGCGTGCCGAACGCCATCCGCGTGTTCACGGAAATGCGGGAATCCGGCATCGAGCTGAAAAACTACGGCATCCGCCTGGACAGCGGCGACCTGGCCTATCTCTCCAAAAAGGCCCGGAAGATGCTGGACGCCGCCGGTTTTGCGGACGCGTTCATCTCCGCCTCCAGCGACCTGGACGAATACCTGATCGACAGCCTGAAAATGCAGGGCTGCAAAATCACCTCCTGGGGCGTGGGCACCAACATGATCACTTCCAAGGACTGCCCCTCCTTCGGCGGCGTGTACAAACTGGCCGCGGTCCAGAACGCGGACGGCAGCTTTACCCCGAAGATCAAGCTCTCGGAGAACACCGCCAAGGTGACCAACCCGGGCAATAAGATCATCTACCGCATCTACGAAAAGGATGTGCACAAGGTAAAAGCGGATCTCATCGCCCTGGACGGCGAGACCTTCGACGAATCCCAGGACCTGGTCATCTTCGATCCGGTAGAGACCTGGAAGCACACCCGGCTGAAGGCCGGCACTTACACGATGCGCGAATTGCTGGTCCCGGTGTTCCGAAACGGCGAGTGCGTCTACACCTCCCCGTCCGTCATGGAGATCCGCGCCGTCTGCCAGCGCGAGCTCGATTCCCTGTGGGACGAGACGCGCCGCCTGGTAAACCCGCACGAGATGTATGTGGATCTCTCCGACAAGCTGTTTGACGTGAAAAAGAAACTTCTGTCCGAAATGAGCCAGGATCATTAAAAGAATTATTGTAACGAAATGAGGTGCAGATATGCCCGATAAGAACTGGCAATTTGAACTTGAAGAATATATCAGACAGGGCGAGCCTGAAAGAGCTGAAAAAAGTGAAGCATGGCAAACTGCTATCGGCCTGCAGGCAGTTGACGGACTAAAAACCTCTGATTATCTGCTGGATACCGCAAAGGAACACATCGAGGGTAAAATAACCATCGATGAAGCTCAGAAGCGTATTTGCAGCTATTACGAGCAGAGAACTGCCCGTACCGAACTTGAGGACAGCACCAAAGAAGCTGATATTGTATCTGCAAGAATAACGAAGCTTTTG
>CANRIR010000043.1 GCA_947630735.1 uncultured Marvinbryantia sp. | reverse complement strand
ATAAAAAAAGCAAGGAAAACCTTGCAAAATAAGAAAAAAATTTTAATTAGGATTAGTTAGCAAGTGGCAAACTCGGGGGGCGGCCGGTAAAGAACACCTGATAATCCGTTTTATCCGCAGCCAGTTTTTGCCGCGCGCATTCCCAGATCTTCCGGCCCTTGCCGGAGCTGGATCTTGGGTTCACAATAAAATAGTACTTCATGGGCTTATCCTCTGTTATCCGTTTGCATCCATCATAGCCCATCCGCGCAGAAAAGTAAATCCAAATCCGTGGAAAAGCAGGCGAAAGGAAATCAGAAAAAGTGGGCAAAAAGTAAATCAGAACAGATTGAATTTATGGGAAATATATGTTACGATAGGGCAAGTTAGAACCGCGGGACGGTCCGCGGACAGAAAATCAGCGCATGCCGCGCTTACGGAGGAGCGTTATGGAAAAAGAGACGGTTTCCAGAAATTTTATCGAACAGATCATTGACAAGGATATCGCGGAAGGAAAGTGCGAGACAGTGTGCACCCGCTTTCCGCCGGAGCCGAACGGCTACCTGCACATCGGCCACGCGAAATCCATTTTGCTGAATTACGGGCTGGCAAAGCAGTACGGCGGAAAATTTAATCTGCGCTTTGACGACACCAACCCCACGAAGGAGAAGACGGAGTTTGTGGAGTCCATCAAGGCGGACGTGGCATGGCTGGGCGCCGACTGGGAGGACAGGCTGTTTTTCGCGTCGGACTACTTTGAGCAGATGTACGAGGCGGCAGTGCTGCTGATTAAAAAGGGCAAAGCTTTTGTGTGCGACCTCTCGGCGGATGAGATCCGCGCGTATCGCGGAACTTTAACGGAGCCGGGCAGGGAGAGCCCCTGGAGGGACCGCAGCGTGGAGGAGAACCTGCGCCTCTTTGAGGAGATGCGCGCGGGCAGATACGCGGACGGCGAGAAAGTGCTGCGCGCCAAGATCGACATGGCCTCCCCCAACATGAACATGCGCGATCCGGTCATCTACCGCGTGGCCCACATGAGCCACCACAACACCGGGGACAAGTGGTGCGTCTATCCCATGTACGACTTTGCGCACCCCATCGAGGACGCCATCGAGGGCGTTACCCACTCCATCTGCACGCTGGAGTTTGAGGACCACCGGCCGCTCTACGACTGGGTGGTGCGCGAGGTGGGGTACGAGAAGCCGCCCAAGCAGATCGAGTTTGCAAAGCTGTACCTGACCAATGTGGTCACCGGGAAGCGCTATATCAAAAAACTGGTGGAGGAGGGCATCGTGGACGGCTGGGACGATCCGCGCCTGGTGTCCATCGCGGCCCTGAAGCGCCGCGGCTTCACGCCGGAGTCCATACAGCGCTTCGTGGAGCTGTGCGGCATCTCCAAGAGCCAGAGTTCCGTGGACTACGCCATGCTGGAATACTGCATCCGCGAGGATCTCAAGCTGAAGCGCGCCCGCATGATGGCGGTGCTCGATCCGGTAAAGCTCGTCATCGACAACTATCCGGAGGGCCAGGTGGAATATCTGGACGCGGACAACAATCTGGAAAATCCGGAGCTCGGCACGCGCAAAGTGCCGTTTGGCAGGGAGCTCTACATCGAGCGCGAGGACTTCATGGAGGAGCCGCCCAGGAAATATTTCCGTCTGTTCCCCGGCAACGAGGTGCGCCTGATGAACGCGTACTTTGTGAAGTGCGTGGGCTTTGAGAAGGACGCGGACGGCAACGTGACGGTCATCCACTGCACCTACAATCCCGAGACCAAGTGCGGCACCGGGTTCGAGGGCAGAAAAGTGAAGGGAACCATCCACTGGGTGGCGGCCTCCACGGCCATAAAAGCGCAGGTGCGCCTGTATGAAAACATCATCGACGAGGAGAAGGGCGTGTACAACGAGGACGGGAGCCTCAACCTGAATCCCAACTCCCTGACGGTGCTGGAAGAGTGCTATCTGGAGCCGGCGCTTGCCGGGGCAAAGGCCTACGACAGCTTCCAGTTTGTGCGCCAGGGCTATTTCTGCGTGGACGCCCGCGATTCCAGGCCGGACGCGCCGGTGTTCAACCGTATTGTTTCTTTAAAGAGCTCTTTTAAACTGCCGAAGGCGTAAACAGATAAACAGATGAACGAACTGACCATCAGCCTCGACCAGGCGTCGCCAAGACCCCTGTACGAGCAGATCTATGCATATATCAAGGATGAGATCCAAAACGGAGGGCTGCCCCGGGACGAGAGGCTGCCCTCCTCCAGGATGCTCGCCAGGCACCTGGAGGTGAGCCGCAGCACAGTTGCCCTCGCCTACGAACAGCTCCTCTCGGAAGGCTACATTTACAGCCAGCCGGGCAGGGGCTATTTTGTCAACAGCCTGGAAGGGCTGTACCGCCTTCCGGCGGACTTCGACGTCCCCGCCCCGGCGGCGGAGGCGGAGCACAGATGGGCCTACGATTTTTCCCCGTCCGGCGTGGACCTTGGCAGCTTTCCCGGGAACGTCTGGCGCAGGATCTCCCGGGGGCTTCTGGCGCAGGACGACCCCTACTTTTTCCAGCAGGGGGAGCCGGAGGGCGAGGAGGAGCTGCGCCAGGTCATCGCGTCCTATGTGCACCAGGCCCGCGGCGTGCGCTGCACGGCGCAGCAGATCATCGTCGGGGCCGGAAACGATTACCTGCTGATGCTGCTGTGCGCCATCCTGGGCGGACGCCGGGTCTGCGCCATGGAAAATCCCACCTACAAAAAGGCCTGGGACATACTGGAAATCCTGGGAAATGAGATGCGCGCCGTCGCCGCGGACGAGGGCGGGATGGAGGCGGAGGCCCTGGAAAAAAGCGGCGCGTCCATCGCCTATGTGATGCCGGCCCACCAATATCCTCTGGGCATCGTCATGCCGGCCGGCAGGCGAAGGCAGCTCTTAAACTGGGCGGCGGCCGGGGAGGGCCGCTATATCATAGAGGACGACTACGACAGCGAGTTCCGCTACCGCGGAAGGCCCATACCCGCCCTGCAGGGCCTGGACGGAAACGACCGGGTAATATACCTGGGCACGTTCTCCAAATCCATCGCGCCCGCCATCCGCATCAGCTTCCTGGTGCTGCCGAAGCCCCTTCTTTCGGCCTACCGGGAGCGGGGGAGGCGCTTTTCCTCCACCGTTCCGCGCATGGAGCAGAAGATCCTGGCGGAATTTATCCGAAGCGGCGCGTACGAGCGCCATCTAAACCGCATGCGCTCCGTGTACAAGGCCCGCCACGACGCCCTGCTGGAGAGCCTGAAGGCCCATCCGCAGGCGTTCCGGGTGTCGGGGGAGTACGCCGGGACCCATCTTCTGGCCGCGCTGCCGGAGGGGGTAAAGGAGCGGCAGGCGGCGGAGGCCGCAAAAAAAGCGGACATCCGGGTGTACGGTCTGTCCGAGTATGAGGTCGTCCCGAGACCGGCAGGCAGGGCCGTGCTGATCCTGGGCTACGCAAATATGGAAGAAGAGAAGATAAAAAGAGCCGTGAGCCTGCTGACAGAGATCGTCGGGCAGCTGCACGGCCGGGGGAAAAGCGGCGTCTAGTGAAAGACCGCCTGCACCAGAAACATATAGAGGAGCGTGCCGCCCCCGATGCTTAAAAGCGTGTTGCGCTTCCACACATGCACCGCCACGATGCACACGCCGGCGATCAGCTCCGGCAGGCCGAAGGGAGCCTGCGTGACCTGCACGTTTTTCAGGCAGTACACCACCAGCATGCCGATGATGGCGAACGGGAGCACCTTCCCCAGATAGACAATGTAGGGAGGCGTCTCCTTGCTTCCGGGAAACAGAAGAAAGGGCAGCATGCGCACCAGAAACGTGATGGCAGCCATAATGAGCACCAGGACAAGCGCCTGCGAATCAGGGATCCTCATGGTCGGAAGCCTCCTTTTCCAGAGATCTGCGGAACACCGTCAGGATGAGGGCGATGGAGATCATCGCCGGGATGATGAAGCGGTCCGGGCCGAACAGCACCAGGCAGACGGCCGAGCAGGCCACGCCGATGACGGCGGGACGGTGGTCCTTCTGCTCCAGCCACTGGTTGGTAAAGATGACGATGAACAGGGCGGTCATCACAAAATCGATGCCGGCCGTGTTGAAGGTAAACAGGGAGCCCAGAAGCGCGCCAAGCGTGCAGCCGATGATCCAGTAGCTGTGGTCCAGCATGGAGATGAACAGGTAAAACAGGCTGGGGTCCACGTCCTTCGGCGGTTCGCAGGAGCACACCAGGGAGTAGGTCTCGTCCGTCAGCTCGTGGATCAGAAGCGGCTTCTTCTTCCCCGCGGATTTATATTTTTCGATCAGGGAAAGGCCGTAAAACAGGTGGCGTATCTGGATGATGAGGGTCATCATGGCCGTATAGAGCGGGCTCGCGCCGGCCGCCAGCAGATCGATGCCGGCGTACTGCATGGATCCGGCGTAGATGATGACGCTCATAAAAAACGCCCAGAGAAAAGAAAATCCCTTGCTTTCCAGCAAAATGCCAAAGCCGATCCCCAGGAAAAGATAGCCCGCCATCACGGGCAGCGTGTGGGGGAAAGCGGCCTTCAACGCTTTTTTGCGCATGACAAACACTCCTTAAATCGTACTAGTTTTAAAGTATATCATGCCCGCGCGGGATTTTCAATTATTTTATTCCCGCGGACGGGGGCAGCATATTTCTGTGGACGCAGGGACAGCATTGCCGCGGACGAAGGCACAGCCGCGTCCGTTTGACGAAGTTACATTACGCGGAGGAGATCAATGAACTACTATGACTATCTGACCGATTTCATTTTTGCGGAGCATGAACCGAAGAAGTCGGACTATATTTTTATACCGGGCAGCGGGCGCGGGGAGCTGGCCGAAAAAGCGGCCGGGCTGTACCGGCAGGGCTTCGCAGAAAAAATCGTGGCGTCCGGAAAATACAGCATCCTGAAGGATTGCTTTGAAGGGCCAATCTCGCCCGAGCGGTACCTGGGCAGACACTTTGAGACGGAGAGCGATTTTCTGGCGCAGGTGCTTATAGACAACCAGGTTCCGCCCGATGCCGTCCTTCTGGAACGCCGGGCCGCCTACACCTTCGAGAACGCCATCTACACGCGGAAACTCCTGGGCGACAAGGCCGTGGGGCGCGCCATCCTGGTCTGCAAGTCCTACCATGCGCGCAGGTGCCTCCTGTATTACAGCATCCTGTTCCCCGAGACAGAGCTTCTGGTGTGCCCGGTAAACATCGACGGCATCGCCAGGGACAACTGGCACCGGTCGCCGGAGAAGATCGACGTGGTGCTGGGCGAGATCGCGCGCATCGGGAATCAGTTCGGGGATATATTAAAAGGAAAGGACACAGGTGCAAGACCATGATCAGAGCGTGTGTATTTGACTGCGACGGGACTTTGCTGGACACCATCGTCTCCATCGCGTACTGCGCCAACCGGGCGCTGCGGGATTTCGGATTCCGCGGATTTGACACGGAGGACTATAAAATGTTTGTGGGGGACGGGGCCGCCACGCTCATCCGGCGGTGCCTCGCGCACGCGGGCGATCCTGAGTGCCGCGCGTTCGACCGGGTGTATGCCAGGTACCGGGAATATTTTGCCGCGGACTGCATGTATGAGGTAAAGCCCTACGACGGGATCACGGAGACGCTGCAGGAATTGAAAAAGAGGGGCGTCCTGGTGTCGGTCCTCTCCAACAAGCCGCACGCCGAGACCCGCAGGGTCGTCGCGGATATGTTCGGGGAGAACACCTTCGACTATGTGCAGGGGCAGACGGAAGGGCTTGCGATCAAGCCGGCCCCGGACGGCGCCTGGCGCATTGCGCGGGAGCTTGCGGTAAAACCAGAGGAGTGCCTGTACATCGGGGACACCGGCACGGATATGAAGACGGGGAACAGTGCCGGCATGCACACGGTGGGCGTGCTGTGGGGGTTCCGGGATCGGCAGGAGCTCGCCGAAAACAATGCGGGCGTCATCATCGGCCGCCCGCAGGAAATTTTGGATCTGCTTTAAAACGTGTTCAGCCATGTTTTCAGGATGCCCAGCACAATGAGGTGCACCGGGTAGAACCAGTAAAAGAAATATTTCATCTGCCTGCCGCGGGTGCCGTTGTAAAACCACACCGGGACAAAGCCCAGGGGGCCCCAGGTCTCCCAGGAGATGGCGAGAGCGCCGAAGATGGCCTGCACCTTGCGGTCCAGACGGAGAAAATACAGCACCTCGATCAGGAACACACCCTTAAAGCCGTAGTCGGTGTACAGGGCCTTTGCCAGGTAGAGCCCGGCCACGGCAATGGCGGCCTGCGCCGCGAGGCAGCACCAGTGCTGCCATTCTTTTTTTGCGGGAAAGCGCTCAAAGTACGAGACGCCCATCATTACCAGAAGACCGATCAGCAGGGTAAAATACACATTCTGATGGTGCCGGCTGAACAGATTGTCGGCCAGGGCAAAGTCAAAGGGAAGCTCGGAGATCAGCGCAAAGAAGAACAGGCGTCCCGCGTATTTTCCGGCGCTGCGCGTGTGGCAGAACCCCTCCACCAAAAGAAAGCAGAAGATGGGGAAAGCGATGCGGCCGATGCCGCGCATCACGGGATAGCACGCGTTCAGAAACTGCCGCGTCCCCTCCATAGACTCCGGCAGCGCGCGTTGGAGCGGCCGCAGGACAGCCGCTCCCGTGTGATCGATCAGCATAGAGGTGATCGCGATGATTTTTAAAGTGCTCCCGCTCAGGGAAGGCATTTGCAAAGATTTCATAAAATAGTTACTCCGCAGGGGTTTCTTCTGTCTCGGTTATATCTATGATGTCCGTGTTCCCGTCCTCGACGACAACATCGCCGGAACCCAGGATCTCTGCGGCCTCGGCCGCGCCGCTGCGCTCCATGGAGACCTCGGTGCCCAGCTCTCCGCCGAGCTCCTGGATCTCATCGGGGTCGGTCACAAAGTACTCCTCTAAGGGAGTGTCCTCGAAGGTATTGTTTTCCGCCAGGAAATCCAGGACCTTCTGGCGCAGGAGCTGGTATTTATAGGAGTCCACGTCGGCCAGGGAGGCCTCGTATTCCTCGGCTGAGAGATAGCCCTCCTGCTCCATGTTCTCCTCCAGGGAAGCCTGATATTCCTCGTCTGTCAGCTCGATCTTTTCCTTTGCCGCAATGGTGTAGACCACCATGCGCTCGCGGACCCTGTCCTCCAGATAGGCGGAGGGGTCGTAATCGTCGCCGTAGAGCTCCTTGATGTCGCTTAAGCCGAAATCCTTCACGATCTGGGCATCCTCGGCCGCGATAGCCTCCTCGCAGGCTTTGCTCAGATCCTCCGGGGTCTCATTGAACGTCGTGTCTGAGATGATCGTGTACAGCACGTCCTCGCAGGCGTTGGCCAGGGCGCTGTCCTCAGCCTCCTGCTCCAGCTGCTGCCGGACGCCGGCCTCATAGTCTGCCACCGTGGCGTAGTCGGAGATGCTCGCCACATATTCGTCGTTGTACTCTGGGAGCACCACCTCGATGATGGAATCCAGCTTCAGATGATAGGACGCGGTCTGCCCGTCCACGATCCCGTCGTAGTTTTCCGGGAAGGTGACCTCGAAATCTTTTTCTTCGCCCGGCTTCATCCCGATGATCTGGGCCTCGAAGTCATCCAGGTAGTAGCCGGCCCCGAGCTCGATCTCCACATCGGTGCCGCTGCCGCCCTCAAAGGATTCCCCGTTCACAGTGCCCTCAAAATCCACCACCGCGATGTCGTCCTTTTGGGCGGCGCGGTCCGTGACGGTGTTGTACTGGGCGCCGGGGAGAAGGTCGGACTCAATGTAGGCCTGTATATCCTCGGCCGTCACCTCGGAGACAAAGCGGGGAACGGTGAGCCCCGTGTACGCGCCGAGCTCCATGTATTTGGAGTAATCGTGGGCGTCTTTCTTGCCGCATCCCGCGAACAGAAGGACGGCACCCGCTGCTAAAAACAGTAGTTTTCTATTCTTCATTGTCATGATCCTTTCCTGATTATTGTATTGATATCAGAAAGTATACCATAAAAATGTGTCGCGTGTGTGTAAAATTTTCTAATAATAAAAAAAAATATTGAGATTCAATTAGAAATGTGGTATGCTTGTCGCATGAGTCAATCAGCAAGAACAGGAAAGAGGAGGGAATGCGATGGAGCATATCAAAACCTTAAATACAAAGAATTTACAGAATACTTTGAAAAAAGGCGGATGCGGAGAATGCCAGACATCCTGCCAGTCGGCCTGCAAGACATCCTGCACAGTGGGAAACCAGAGCTGCGAAAATAAAAAATAAGAAAAAATGAAAAGTAAGACGGACGATAAGCAGCGGATTATGTTCGCTGCTTATTGTAGGTATTGCGAAAAAAGAGATTATTCAGAACAGGATGTGTGAGAGTGGTTCACCAGTATACAAATAATGGCTTCCATATCGTGCTGGACACGAACAGCGGAGCCGTCCACGTGGCGGACGATCTGATGTACGACGTCATAGCGCTCAAAAAGGAGAAGAAGAGCGATGCCGATATCACGGAGGCGCTGTCCGGCAGATACGATGCCAAGGATGTGGCGAAAGCCCTGCAGGAGTGCAGAGAACTGCAGGAGGCGGGGCAGCTGTTCACAGAGGACATCTACCGGGACGCCATCTTGGATTTCAAAAAGAGGCAGACCGTGGTAAAGGCGCTCTGCCTGCACATCGCCCACGACTGCAACCTGGCCTGCCGCTACTGCTTTGCGGAGGAGGGGGAGTACCACGGGCGGCGCGCCCTCATGAGCTTTGAGGTGGGGAAGAAGGCCTTAGATTTCCTCATCGCCAATTCCGGGAACCGCAGAAACCTGGAGGTGGACTACTTCGGCGGCGAGCCCCTCATGAACTGGCAGGTGGTAAAAGACCTGGTCAGGTACGGGCGGGAGCAGGAAAAGCTGCACGACAAGAATTTCCGCTTTACCCTGACCACAAACGGCGTGCTCTTAAACGACGAGGTCATGGAGTTCTGCAACCGCGAGATGGCGAACGTGGTTTTGAGCATCGACGGCAGAAAAGAAGTGCACGACCGCATGCGCCCCTTCCGAGGCGGAAAGGGAAGCTACGATCTGATCCTGCCGAAGTTCCAAAAATTTGCCGAGAGCAGGAACCAGGAGAAGTACTACGTGCGCGGCACGTTTACCAGAAACAACCTGGATTTTGCGAAGGATGTGCTGCACCTGGCGGATCTGGGCTTCAAACAGATCTCCGTGGAACCCGTGGTGGCAGCGCCCGAGGACGACTACGCCCTGCGCGAGGAGGACATCCCGGCGCTCTGCGAACAGTACGACATTCTCGCAAAAGAGATGATCCGGCGGGAGAAAGAGGGACGCGGGTTCAATTTCTTCCATTTTATGATTGACCTGACCGGCGGACCGTGCGTCTACAAGCGGCTCTCGGGCTGCGGCTCCGGCACGGAGTACCTGGCGGTCACACCCTGGGGCGACCTCTATCCCTGCCACCAGTTTGTGGGAAATGAAAAATTCCTCATGGGAAATGTGGACGAGGGGATCACGCGGACGGACATCCGCGACGAGTTTAAGGGCTGCAATGTCTACGCCAAGGAGAAATGCAGGGACTGCTTCGCGCGGTTCTACTGCAGCGGCGGCTGCGCGGCCAACTCCTATAACTTCCATGGACGCATCGACGACGCCTACGACACCGGCTGCGAGCTGGAGCGCAAGCGCGTGGAGTGCGCCATCATGATAAAAGCGGCGCTTGCCGCGGATAACTAAGAAAGAAAAGAGGAGATAACATGAACAAGAACAAATCACTGGCGGTGGTCATTGGAACCGTGGTGCTCATCGCGCTTCTGGCCTTTACCACCATCGTGGGCTTCGGGCCCACCGGCACCGGCGCGGCCAGAAACATCCTTCTGGGTTTGGATCTGTCCGGCGGCGTCAGCATCACGTATCAGGCCGTGGGCGAGGAGACTCCCTCCGCGGAGGATATGAGCGACACCGTGTACAAGCTGCAGCAGCGTGTCGCCGGCTACAGCACGGAGGCGCAGGTGTACCAGGAGGGCTCCAACCGCATCAACATCGAGATCCCGGGCGTCTCGGACGCGCAGGCGATCCTGGAGGAGCTGGGCAAGCCCGGTTCCCTGACTTTTGAGCTCGCCGACGGCACCGTGGTGCTGGAGGGCACCGACGTGGAGACCGCAAACGCGGGCACGGCCCCGGACGAGATGGGCAACACCCAGAACATCGTGGAGCTGGTGCTGACCGACGAGGGCAGTGAGAAGTTCGCGGACGCCACATCCGAAAATGTGGGCAACATCATCTATATCGTATACGACGGGGAAGTCATCAGCAGCCCGGTGGTGCAGACGGCCATCACGGGCGGCACGGCGCAGATCACCGGCATGGCGAACCACGAGGAGGCTGCAAACCTCGCGTCCTCCATCCGCATCGGTTCCCTCTCCGTAGAGCTTGAGGAACTGCGCTCCAACGTGGTGGGCGCACAGCTGGGACAGAAAGCCATCTCCACCAGCCTGCTGGCGGGCGGCATCGGCCTTGTGCTCGTCATCCTCTTTATGGCGGCGGTCTACCTGGTGCCGGGCATCGTGGCGGGCCTCTCCCTTCTGATCTACACGGGGCTTGTGCTCCTGGCATTAAACGCGTTTGACCTTACCCTGACGCTCTCCGGCATCGCCGGCATCATCCTCTCCATCGGTATGGCGGTGGACGCGAACGTCATCATCTACGCGCGCATCCGCGAGGAGATCGCGGCGGGCATGTCCGTGAAGGGTGCCATCAAGACCGGTTTCCAGAAAGCGCTCTCCGCCATCCTGGACGGCAACATCACCACCCTGATCGCGGCGGCGGTCCTGGCCTGGAAGGGCACGGGCAGCATCCAGGGCTTCGCGCAGACGCTTGCCCTCGGTATCGTGATGTCCATGTTCACGGCCTGCGTGATCTCCAGACTGATCATGAACGCGTTCTACACCCTGGGCGTGCAGGACGAGAAATATTACGGAAGAGCAAAAGAGAGAAAATCCATCGACTTTGTGGGAAAGAGAAAGATCTTCTTTATCATCTCCTTAGTGCTGGTGCTCTCCGGCCCGGCGGCCATGCTCATCCACAACGGCACCAACGGGACGATCCTGAATTACAGCCTGGAGTTTATGGGCGGTACTTCCACGACAGTCACGTTTAACGAGGATTACACCATAGAGGAACTGGAAGAACAGGTAAAGCCCGTCATCGAGGAGATCACGGGGGACTCCAACATCCAGATGCAGAAAGTGACCGGCGGCAACCAGGTCATCATCAAGACCAGAGTGCTCTCCGTTGAGGAGAGGCAGGAGATGGAAGACAAGCTGGTGGAGAATTTTGCGGTGGACGCCGCGCTGATCTCCACGGAGAGCATTTCTTCCACCATCAGCAATGAGATGCGCAGCGACGCGGTGGTCGCGGTCATCATCGCCACTATCCTGATGCTTCTGTACATCTGGTTCCGGTTCAGCGACATCCGCTTCGCTACCAGCGCGGTGGTCGCGCTGCTGCACGACGTGTTCGTGGTGCTGGCCTGCTACGCGATCCTCTGGATCAGCGTGGGCAACACCTTCATCGCCTGCATGCTGACCATTGTAGGTTATTCCATCAACGCCACCATCGTTATCTTCGACCGCATCCGTGAGCACTTAAAGAGCATGGGCAGGAAAGATACGATCGAGGGCATTGTGAACCTGAGCATCACGCAGACGCTGACCAGAAGCATCTACACCTCCATCACCACCTTCATCATGGTGGCGGTGCTGTATATCCTGGGCGTCAGCTCCATCCGCGAGTTCGCGCTTCCGCTGATGGTGGGCATCGTCTGCGGCGGTTATTCCTCCGTGTGCATCACGGGTCCGCTGTGGTATGTGATGAAGACCAAGCTTCAGGGAAAGAAATAAGATGGAAAAATGGGTGGTCGCCGCAAAGCGTGCGGACTTTGAGGACATTGCAAAAAAGTTCGGGATCGACATGGTGACGGCAAGGCTGATACGCAACCGTGACATCGTGGGCGATGCGGCGATCCGGGAATATCTGTACGGAAACCTTTCCAGCCTGCACAGCCCCCATCTTATGAAGGGCTGCGACCAGGCGGCAGAGCTTCTCCGCTCCAAGACAGAGGGCGGGAAGAAGATCCGCATTATAGGAGATTACGATATCGACGGCGTGATGGCGTCCTATATTCTGTACCGCGGGCTTTTGCGCCTGGGCGCGGATGCGGACTACGTGCTGCCGGACCGTGTCCGGGACGGCTACGGCCTGAACCGGAACCTGATCTCCCGGGCACATGCGGACGGCATAGATACGATAGTAACCTGCGACAACGGCATATCTGCCATCGAGCAGATCGCCTTTGCGCGCAGTCTGGGAATTACAACAATTGTGACAGATCATCACGAGGTCGGTCCGGTTCTGCCGGATGCGGACGTCGTGATGAACCCGCATCAGGAGGATTGTCCTTATCCGTACAAAAACCTCTGCGGGGCGGCGGTGGCGTACAAGCTGGTGACGGCGCTGTACGAGGCGTATGAAGTCCCGAAGCAGGAGAGCGACGCCCTGGTGGAGTTTGCGGGCTTCGCCACGGTGGGCGACGTGATGGATCTCACCGGGGAAAACCGCATCCTGGTAAAAGAGGGACTGCGGATGCTGAACCGGACGTCCAACCGGGGCCTGCGGGCGCTGATCGCCGCAAACGGCCTGGAGGGCAAACGGATCACGGCCTACCACATCGGGTTCATCCTCGGCCCCTGCCTGAACGCGGGCGGCCGCCTGGACACGGCCATGAAGTCCCTGCGGCTACTGCTCGCGGATTCCGACGAGGAGGCAGGGCATCTGGCGGCGGAGCTTCTTACGCTGAACGAGGAGCGGAAGCGGCTGACCCTGGAGGGCTATGAGCAGGCCGTGGAGCTGATCGAGTCGGGAAGCCTCAAAGACGACAGGGTGCTGGTGGTCTATTTAAAGGACTGCCACGAGAGCATCGCGGGTATCATTGCGGGACGCCTGCGGGAGCGCTATTATCGACCGGTGATCGTGCTGACCAGAAGCGGGCAGTGCGTGAAGGGCTCCGGGCGCTCCATCGAGGCTTACTCCATGTTTGAGGAACTGCAGAAATGCGGGGAATTGTTTTTGAATTTCGGCGGACATCCCATGGCGGCGGGCTGTTCCCTTTTGGAAGAACACATCGGGGAGCTGCGCGCCAGGCTGAACAGCCAGACCACGCTCACGCAGGAGGATCTGGCAAATAAGATCGTCATTGACGTGCCGATGCCGCTCCACTATATCTCAGAGCGGCTCATCCGGGAGCTGGACTGCCTGGAACCCTTTGGAAAGGGCAACACCAAGCCCGTGTTTGCGGAGAAGGACCTCGCTGTCCTCGGCGCAAAGATAGCGGGCACGAGCGGCCGCGTGGTGCGGCTGCGCGTGCAGAACAGCGCGGGAAAGGCGATGGATGCCGTCTATTTTGGGGATGCGCCGGCGTTTCGGGCGTATCTGGAG
Organism: uncultured Marvinbryantia sp.; assembly: GCA_947630735.1. Lineage (GTDB taxonomy): Bacteria > Bacillota > Clostridia > Lachnospirales > Lachnospiraceae > Marvinbryantia. Next base: position 7,824 of record CANRIR010000043.1, on the reverse strand, counting down.
GAGAAATATGGGGAAGAGGAGACAGAACTTGCGTTTTTAAACCGCAGGAACCATGTGCGGCTCTCCGTGATCTATTACCCTGCGATCCACGAATATAACGGGACGCGGACGATTCAGATCGTGGTGCAGAATTACAGGTAGCCGCAGGCTAGTTTTTTTGGAGGGGGCAAATGAAAAAGAAGTTGGAAAACGAGATTGAAATGACGGACGGCGAGCAGACCCAAAACGACCTGGGCAAGATCCGGTTCCGACTGCTCCTCAGCTATTTTGTGCTGATCGCGATCGCGGTGCTGGCCGTGTCGTTCGTCACGATCTCCACAACATACGGCGTGATGAAAAACAAGACCAGTTCCCTGCTCTTGACGCTGAATATGCAGATCAAGCTGAGCATTACCAGCTATTTTGACTCCATGGAGTCGGCTTCGGTGCTGGTGTTCGCGGATGAGGACAACTATCTGTACGACCCCACCCGGGAGACGGATGAGGAGGAGAAGGAGCGCAGGCTGGACGACATCACGGACCGGCTGATGGAGATCAGCCTGATGCGCAATTACAGCGATTTCGGCATCGTGTACCGCAATGGGGACTACGCGGGGCGCATCTCGGACGGCACCGTCAAGCTGTTTGGGGATCAGCTGTTTGCGCAGATGGAGGCGTCCATCGACGACGAAAAGCGGCAGGACGGCTGGACCTGCGGCTACGAGAACAACTTCAGCCGCCTCTACTATGTGAAGCGCCTCAACGAGAACGCGCTCCTGGTGCTCTCCTTTTACGCCATGGAGCTGGAGGAGGCGTTTGAGTACAGCGCGGGAACCGAGCAGGTGACCGTCCGGGTGACGGATGAAAGCGGAAACGTCATATTCTCTTCCAGGAGCGAGGAGAACGGGAAACCGCTGGAGGAGAACATCCGGAACTCCATCGGCGACTATACTTCTGCGGCCGTGGTGGATGAGGAATATATGCACAACATCAGCACCAGCGGCGGCAAGTGGCGCGTGATCTGCACTATCTCCATGGAAAGCCTGGACAAGGAATTTGGGACCGTGCGCATGAAGACGGCCATCGCGGCTGTGCTGACGGTCATCCTGGGCGTTATCCTGGGGCTGCTTTTGTCGCGCGGCATCACAGAGCCCTTAAATAACATGGTCTACGGCCTGAGCGAGCGCGCGGAGTACGATCTGCTGACCGGCATCTTCAACAAGATGACGTTCGAGCTGTACGCGGAGGAGATGATGGACGACCCGCAGCTGGACGGGGACGTCGCCTACTTCCTGTCGGACGTGGACGACTTCAAAAAGGTAAACGATATCTGCGGGCACAGCGCGGGCGACCGCGTGCTGAGGCAGTACGGCAAGATCATCGGCGACATTTTCCACAAGGATGTGCCGGGCAGGATCGGCGGCGACGAGTTTGCGGCGCTCATCCAGATCCCCAAGACAGAAAACCCGTATATTTATATCGGAGAAAGGATAAAGAACATTCAAAAAAGAGTTGCGCAGATCCACGAGGAGAACGCCGAGATCCACGTGAGCATCGGGGTGGCCTTCCGGGGAGAAGAAAAGCTGAACCTGAAGGATCTGTACCGCAACGCGGACCGTGCACTGTATGAGACAAAGCGCAGGGGCAAAAACGGCTACACCATCTACAACAAGATGGGCCAGGAAGGAGAGAAGGCATGAAAAGACGGATGAGGCGTCTGCTTGGAGCCGCTCTTGGCACGGCGCTGGCCTTTACGGGCTGCGGACAAAAAACGGAAGTGGTGGAGGAGAAGGAGCGCGCGGAGATCGTGTTCTCCTGGTGGGGGAACGACAACCGCCACGAGTACACCATCCGGGCCATCCGGGAATTTGAGGCGCGCCATCCGCAGATCAAGGTCATCTTCAAATATGGGGACTGGAACGGCTACGAGGAGCGCACGGACATCGAGATGGCTTCCCGCACGGAGGCGGACGTCATGCAGATCAACTATCCGTGGCTCTACAAATACTCTCCGGACGGCGAACGCTTTTACGACATCTACAAGAACCGCGGGGACATCGACCTTGTCAGCTTTTCCGCGGAGGAGGAAGAGATGGGCACCATCAACGGAAAGCTGAACGCACTGCCCACATCCATCAACACATCGGTCTTTTACTGGAACAAAACATTGCTGGACTCCTACGGGCTGGAGCTTCCCGAGACGTGGGACGACCTGTTCCGCATGGCGGAAGTCCTGCGGGCGGACGGCATCTATCCGCTTACCCTGGAGCCCAAGTTTGCCTGGATCCTCTGCACGGCCTACACAGAGCAGCAGACCGGCAAGGCGATCCTGAACGAGGACGGGAGCCTGGGCTTCGGCGAGGCGGAGTTCCAGCAGATGCTGGAATTTTACGACCGCCTGATCGAAGAGGGCGTGACCACGCAGCCCGACAGCTTTGAGCGCAGCTTCCTCTCCGAGGGAGAGTACGCGGGCACCCTCTCCTGGATCAGCAGCGGGGACGTCTGCTGTGAGGACGCCGCCGCCAACGGCTATGAGATGGTGGCGGGAGACTTTCTGCAAACCCCCGGGCAGACCCGCTCCGGCTGGTACCGGAAACCTGCCCAGTACTACGCGGTCTCCGCAAATACAAAGCATCCGAAGGAGGCAGTGCTCCTGATGCACTTCCTTTTGAACAGCGAGGAGATGGCCTCGCAGCAGAAGCTGGAAAAGGGCATCCCGGTCAGCGCGAAGGCGCAGAACTATCTGAAGAAAAACGGCCTGATGCAGGGGTTTGCCTACGACGCCTACCAGAAGATGGAGGAAGCAGGTGACCAGATCAACCACATGAGCCCGTATTTTGAAAATGAGGACTGGATCGCACAGTTCTGCAGCACGGCGGATCTGGTGCAGTCCGGCAAAAAGAAACCTGACGCCGCGGCAAAGGAGTTCTTCGCGTTCCTTCAGGGTTGACAAACCAGGGGGAAAAGACTAGAATTAGGAAGATAAATCTGACGATCGAAGCAGGAGGGATCAAGTGATGGCGACAGCTTACAATCACAGGGCGATAGAGCAGAAATGGCGCAAAAACTGGGAGGAACACCCGGTAAATGTGCAGGACGGAAAGAAACCGAAATACTACTGCCTGGATATGTTTCCATATCCGTCGGGCAGCGGCATCCATGTGGGACACTGGAGAGGCTATGTGATCTCGGATGTGTGGAGCCGCTATAAAATGCTGCAGGGGTATTATCTGATCCACCCCATGGGGTGGGACGCCTTCGGCCTTCCGGCGGAGAACTATGCCATCAAGATGGGCGTGCACCCGGCTAAATCCACGGCCGAGAATGTGGCGCACTTTAAGGAGCAGTTAAGCCAGATCTCCGCCATCTACGACTGGGACCGCGAGGTCAACACCACAGATCCGGAGTTCTACAAGTGGACCCAGTGGATCTTTGTAAAAATGTTTAAGGAAGGGCTGGCCTACGAGAAGGAATTCCCCATCAACTGGTGCCCGTCCTGCAAGACCGGCCTGGCGAATGAGGAAGTTGTGAACGGCGTCTGCGAGCGCTGCGGTACGCCGGTCACCAAGAAGAACCTGCGTCAGTGGATGCTGCGCATCACCAAATATGCGGACCGTCTTTTGAACGACCTGGACAAGCTGGACTGGCCGGAGAAGGTAAAGAAGATGCAGACCGACTGGATCGGCAAATCCTACGGCGCGGAAGTGGACTTCCCGGTGGACGGAAGGGATGAGAAGATCACGGTCTACACCACGCGCCCGGACACCCTGTACGGGGCCACCTTTATGGTGCTCGCGCCGGAGCACAAGCTGGCGGCGTCCCTCGCCGTTCCGGAGACAAAAGAGGCGGTGGAGAAGTATATCTACGAATCCTCCATGAAGTCCAACGTGGACCGTCTCCAGGATAAGGAGAAGACCGGCGTCTTTACGGGCAGCTATGCCGTCAATCCCTTAAACGGCGCGAAGATCCCCATCTGGCTTTCCGACTACGTGCTGGCGGACTACGGCACGGGCGCGATCATGTGCGTTCCCGCCCACGACGACCGCGACTTTGAATTTGCGACAAAATTCCATATTCCCATCATTCAGGTTATCGCGAAGGATGGAAAAGAGATTGAAAATATGACCGAAGCCTACACGGAGGCCTCCGGCACCATGATCAATTCCGGAGAGTGGAACGGCATGGAGTCGTCCGTGCTGAAGAAAGAAGCGCCGCACATCATCGAGAAGCGCGGCCTCGGCAGGGCCACGGTCAACTACAAGCTGCGCGACTGGGTATTCTCCCGCCAGCGCTACTGGGGCGAGCCCATCCCCATCGTGCACTGCCCGAAGTGTGGCAACGTGCCGGTGCCGGAGGACCAGCTTCCCCTGCGCCTGCCCGATGTGGAATCCTACGAGCCCACCGGGACGGGCGAATCGCCGCTCGCAGCCATAGACGAGTGGGTCAACTGCAAGTGCCCGGTCTGCGGGGCGGACGCGAAGCGCGAGACCAACACCATGCCGCAGTGGGCGGGTTCCTCCTGGTACTTCCTGCGCTATGTGGACAATAAAAACACCGAGGAGCTGGTCTCCAAGGAGAAGGCGGACAAATATCTTCCGGTGGATATGTATATCGGCGGTGTGGAGCACGCGGTGCTGCATCTTCTGTATTCCCGCTTCTACACCAAGTTCCTCTATGATATCGGGGCCATCGACTTTGACGAGCCGTTCCAGAAGCTGTTCAACCAGGGCATGATCACCGGCAAGAACGGCATCAAGATGAGCAAATCGAAGGGCAACGTGGTGTCCCCGGACGATCTGGTGCGCGACTACGGCTGCGATTCCCTGAGAATGTACGAGCTGTTTGTGGGCCCGCCCGAGCTGGACGCGGAGTGGGACGAGCGCGGCATCGACGGCGTGTACCGCTTCCTGAACCGCTTCTGGAAGCTGGTCATGGACAATAAGGATAAGAATGTGGAGCCCACCAAAGAGATGGTGCGGGTGCGCAACAACATGATCCACACCATCTCCCAGAGGCTGGAAAACTTCAGCCTGAACACCGTGATCTCCGCGTTTATGGAATTCAACAACCGGATGATCGACATGGCAAAGGACGGCGGTATGGACCGCAAGACGCTGGAGACGGCTGTTATCCTGATGGCACCCTTCGCGCCGCACATCAGCGAGGAGCTCTGGGAGCAGCTGGGCCACACGGGATCCGTGTTTGCCAACACCTGGCCCGAGGCCGACAAAGCCGCCATGGCGGAGGAGGAGATCAAGATCCCGGTGCAGGTGAACGGAAAGACCAGAGCGGTCATCGAAGTTCCGGCGGACATCTCCAAAGAGGACGCCATCGCCGCGGGAAAAGCCGCGGTGGCGGGCAAGATTTCCGGCACGGTCATCAAAGAGATCTACGTGCCAAAGAAGATCATCAACCTGGTGGTAAAATAAAGACAAGCGAGAAGCGGTCTGCTGGCGCAAAGCCGGGCGGGCCGTTTTTCAAAGACAGGAAATATAAGTGCCGAAAGCTCAAGGTCAGAAAGCGTAAAGACAGAAAGCCCAAAAGCATATTTAAAGACAGAAGGAATAAGAGCAGAGGTATACGGGCCAAAAACGCAAAAGCAGAAGGGCAGAAGGCGTAAAGACAAAAAACATAAAGACAGAAAACATAAAGACAGAGAACGAAAAGACAGAGAATTTATATTCAAGGGAAAAAGATCAGGGAAAAGGAGACACGAAATGGCATTAGACGGAATTGTGATCGCCGCGATGGCGCAGGAGCTGCGGGACTGCATCCTGGGGGGCCGCATCAGCAAGATCGCGCAGCCGGAACCGGATGAGCTGCTGCTTACCATAAAAAACGAGCGGAACAATTACCGCCTGCTGATTTCCGCGGGTGCCAGCCTTCCGCTCATCTATCTCACCGAGACCAACAAGCCCGGGCCCATGACCGCGCCCAACTTCTGCATGCTGCTGCGCAAGCACATAAGCGGCGGGAAGATCGTGGGAGTGCGCCAGCCGGGCCTGGAGCGCATCATCCACCTGGACATCGAGCACCTGAACGACCTGGGCGACCTGTGCCGCAAGACCCTGACGGTGGAGATTATGGGCAAGCACAGCAATATCATTTTTACAGGGGATAAAAATATCCAAAGTTTCCCGGATTTTTCGGAGGATCCGAAGGAGTTGCAATTCGACGGGGAAGTGTCGGGGGATGCTGTGCAGATGACCATCATTGACAGTATCAAACATATTTCCTCTCAGGTCAGCTCCGTGCGCGAGGTGCTGCCGGGCAGGCCGTACTTTATCCCCGACACACAGAAAAAGCTGGATCCGCTGTCGGTGTCCATGGAGGATTTTATCGGGACGGTGTCCGCGAAGTCCATGCCGCTGGCAAAGGCCGTCTATTCCTCCTTTACCGGCATCAGTCCGCTCATCGCGGAGGAGCTGTGCCACCGCGCTTCCCTGGAGTCCGCCCAGAGCGCGAACAGCTTTGGGGAGCGCGAGCTGACCCATCTGTTCCGCCAGTTCGAGCTGCTGATGGAGCCCGTGCGCAGCGGCACATTTACGCCAAACATCATTTATGAAGGGAAAGAGCCCGTGGAATTTTCCGTGCTCCCCCTCGCCATCTATCAGGATATGGAGCGCGTGGAATTTCCGACCGTCTCCAGGATGCTGGAAACCTACTATGCGGCCAAGAATACTGTCACCCGCATCCGGCAGCGCTCCGTGGACCTGCGCAGGATCGTGCAGACCGCGCTGGAGCGGAGCCGCAAAAAATACGATCTTCAGCTGCGGCAGCTGAAAGATACGGAAAAGCGGGATAAATACCGGGTCTACGGGGAACTGATCAACACCTACGGCTACGGGCTGGAGCCGGGCGTAAAAAAACTGACGGCCCTGAATTACTACACCGGCGAGGAAGTGACCATTCCCTTAGACGGCACCCTGACGCCTGCGGAAAACGCCAAGCGGTATTTTGACAGATACGGAAAACAGAAGCGCACCTACGAGGCCCTAAGCGAGCTCATCCACGAGACGGAGGACGAGATCAGTCATCTGGATTCCATCGCCACCGCCCTGGACATCGCCCTGTCGGAGGACGATCTGGTGCAGATCAAGGAGGAGCTGGTGCAGTACGGCTACATCCGGCGGCACAACACCGGCAGGCGCGTAAAAATAACCTCCCGGCCGTTCCATTACATCTCCGGCGACGGCTACCATATGTACGTGGGGAAAAACAACTTCCAGAACGAGGAGCTGACCTTCAAATTTGCCTCCGGGAGCGACTGGTGGTTCCACGCGAAAGGGATCCCGGGCTCTCATGTGATCGTGAAGGCCAACAACGAGATGCCGCCCGACGCCACTTTCGAGGAGGCCGCGCGCCTGGCCGCCTACTATTCGAAAAACCGTGGCGCGGAAAAAGTGGAGATCGACTATGTGGAAAAAAAGCATGTGAAAAAAGTGAATGGGGCAAAGCCGGGCTTTGTCATCTACCACACCAATTACTCCATGGTCATCGACCCGGATATCAGCGGGATCCAGGCGGTGAACTGAGCAGTTGTTCAGCCTTTGCGCAGGGCGCAGGGTACAGTACGGCTTTATGCGGGAAACTGCAAAAAACCAAGAATCCCGCAGGGCTTTTATATGAAAAAAGAGTCCGGCAAAAACCGGACTCCGCGTGTGGAGACAACGGGATTCGAACCCGCGACCTTTGCGTTGCGAACGCAACGCTCTCCCAGCTGAGCTATGTCCCCAAACCAGATGCTGTGCAGGCGTTCACTGCTTTTCAGAACTCCAAAGCACATGATTTATTATATCACATTCGTTTTATTTTTCAAGCTATTTTTCATAATTTTTATAACTC
>CANRIR010000042.1 GCA_947630735.1 uncultured Marvinbryantia sp. | reverse complement strand
TAAGGTCAGTTCCTTGAATCTTAACTCTCTTAGAATCTTTCAAGGTTGTATCACTGTTCAGTTATCAAGGTGCTCTGTTATCTGTTAAAGCTGTCTGTTTTCGTGACAGCTTTAACATAATAACACCTGTGTTTCCATTTGTCAACCGTTTTTCAGAAACTTTTTTTATATTTTTCGAACTCCGCATCCGTACATTTTACATAGTGTGTGCCGGATACCAGATGCTGTGTGCCCTCGGCATAATTGATACCAGATGTGCGGTAGTCGTAGCTTTCCGCCACGCGGTTCTTTTCCACGATCGGATTCGGGGAAGGGATGGCGGAGAGCAGGCTTCTGGTGTAGGGATGGACCGGATTTTCAAAGATCTCCTCCGTCGTGCCCGTCTCCAGCAGATGTCCCAGGTGCAGCACGCCGATGCGGTCGGAGATATATTTTACCATGGACAGATCGTGGGCGATAAACAGATAGGCCGTGCCCGTCTCCTCCTGGATGTCCTTCATCAGATTGACCACCTGCGCCTGGATGGACACGTCCAGGGCGGAAATACACTCGTCCGCTATGATCAGCTTCGGATTCATGATCAGCGCCCGCGCGATGCCCACGCGCTGCCGCTGGCCCCCGGAAAACTGGTGCGGATAGCGGCTGGAATGCTCCGGCGCAAGACCCACTTTTGCCAGGATGGCGTCGATCTTCTGTTTTCTCTCCGCAGAGTTCTTATACATGTGATGGATGTCCAGCCCCTCGCCCAGAATATCCTCCACCTTCTTGCGGGGATTCAGGGATGCCATCGGATCCTGAAAGATCATCTGCATCTGCGTGCGCAGAGACTTGTTATTGCTTTTGGAGACCTTCCTGCTGATATCCATGCCGTTAAACATGATCTTTCCCGCAGTCGGGTCATAGAGCCGGATAATGCTCCTTCCGATCGTGGATTTTCCGGAACCGGATTCGCCCACCAGACCGTATGTCTCGCCCGGATAGATCTGAAAAGAAACATCGTCCACCGCTTTGACCGTAAAATTCCGGCTGACACGGAAATACTGTTTCAGCCCTTCCACGGTCAGAATAGGATCTTTCTCATAGTTCGCCGCCATACTGTGCCTCCTTCTTCATACGCTCAATACGCGCTCTCAGTTCCTGCGGCATCTCCACCTTCGGTGCGCGCGGGTCCAAGAGCCAGGTGGCCGCGGAATGTGTCTCCGTGATCTGGAACATGGGCGGTTCCAGCTTGTCGTCGATCTCCAGAGCGTAGCGGTTGCGCGGCGCAAACGCGTCGCCCTGCTTTTCGTGGAGCAGATTGGGCGGCGAACCGGGGATGGTGTAGAGCCGCTCATCGTCTGTATCGAGATCCGGCATGGCGGAGAGCAGGCCCCAGGTATAAGGATGGCGCGGATCGTAGAAGATCTCGTTGATATTGCCTTTTTCCACGATCTTGCCGGCGTACATGACGTTCACGTAATCGGCCACTTTGGCCACCACGCCCAGATCGTGCGTGATATAGATCACGGAAATGCCCCTTTCCTTCTGCACCTTCTTGATCAGATCAATGATCTTGGACTGTATCGTCACATCCAGCGCTGTGGTGGGCTCGTCGCAGATCAGCAGGTCGGGGTTGCACGCCAGGGCGATGGCGATGACCACGCGCTGGCGCATGCCGCCCGAAAGCTGATGCGGATAGTTCTTCATGCGCTTCTGCGCATCCTCGATCCCCACTTCCTTCAGCAGCTCCACGGCCCTGTCCCAGGCCTCTTTTTTCGGCGTTTTAAAGTGCCAGATCATGCCCTCCATGATCTGTTTCCCGATGGGCATGGTGGGGTTCAGGGATGTCATGGGGTCCTGGAAGACCATGGCGATGCGCTTTCCGTTCACGTGGCTGCGGATCCATTTTTTATCCTTCTGCAGAATGTCCACCTTCTCGGGAGTCCCGTCCTCATGCCGGTAGGAAAACACGATGCTGCCGCTGTTGACGGTCGCGTTGGAGGCCAAAATTCCCATGGCGGCCTTCATCGTCACCGATTTTCCGGAACCGGATTCCCCCACGATGGCCACCGTCTCCCCTTTATAAAGGTCGATATCCACCCCGCGGATGGCATGGACATTTCCCGCGGTCGTCTTGAATGTGATATCCAGATCTTTTACATCCAGGATTTTTTCTTTCGATTCTGACATAGCGGCCACCTCACATTTCTTTCATCTTCGGATCCAGAGCTTCCCGCAGGCCGTCCGCCACCAGGTTAAAGCTGAGCATCAGAAGCGCCATCACCACGATGGGCGGGATGATCTGGTACGGATGTGTGGTAAAGCTGTTGAACCCTTCCGAGATCAGAGAGCCCAAAGAGCACTGGGGCACCGGAATGCCGAGGCCCACGAAGCTCAGAAACGCCTCGGTAAAAATAGCGGTCGGGATGGAGAACATCACCTGGGTGATGATCGGTCCGATGATGTTCGGAAGGATCTCCTTAAATATAATAAAGAAACTTCCCGCTCCCAGCGTTCTCGATGCCAGGACAAACTCCTGCTCCTTTAAGCGCAGCATCTGCGCGCGGGCGATACGGCTCATGCCGATCCACTCCGTCAGCATCAGCGCCACGATAATGGTGAGCATGCCCGGCTGCAGGACCAGCAGGAGAAGGGTTACCACCACCAGACGCGGAATGCCGTTTGCCACCTCCAGGCTGCGCTGCATGATCATATCCGTCTTGCCGCCGAAATAACCGGAGATCAGACCGTAGCTCATGCCGATCAGCATATCGATAAACGCGGCCGCGACAGCAATGATCAGGGACACGCGCGCGCCGCTCCAGGTGCGGGTCCAGATATCGCGTCCGAAATTATCGCTTCCAAACCAGTAATATACATCGTTCAGTTCTTTCTCTTTATAATAATTGACCGTCTTCGTGCCCGTGGTGGTGCTCATGCTCTCATCGCCGTCGAAGATCCCCAGCTTTTCCAGCCCCGGCACTCTGGGCGCAAAATTTTTCTGCCCCAGCTCCTGCCCGGAATACGTATAGCTGTTCATACCGGGTCCCACGACCGCCATGATGCTGATGAGAATGATCAGGACAAGGCCGATGACCGCGCTGGTCTTGCGGAAATAGCGGATCAGCACATCCTTCCAGAATCCCTGGGACGCAAAATTGGTGTCCAGGGCGATCTCATCCGCATTGTTTTTCAGTCTGAAATCGGATTCCACCGGGACATAAGCCGCGGCCGAAACATTCTTTTCCATGCGGTCACTCTCCTTTCTTCGCGAGGCGGATCCTCGGGTCGATGACGCCGTAGAGGATATCCACCACCAGCATGATGATGATATACAGGGCGGAATAAATGAAGCTCAGCGAGATGACCACGTTGTAGTCATTCGACTGGATGGCATTCACCAGAAGGCTTCCCACGCCCGGGATCGCAAAGATCTTTTCTACCACCAGCGATCCGGTCATCAGATCCACCACCAGAGGCGCCAGCACCGTGATAATGGGGATCAGCGCGTTGCGCAGGGCGTGCCGGAAGATCAGCGCCGGCCCGGAAACTCCTTTGCTCTCCGCGAGCAGCATATAATCGCTGTTCAATACCTCCAGCATCTCCGTCCTGGTAAACCTGGCGATCGAGGCCATAGTAAACATGGACAGCGATATGCTGGGGAGCACGCTCGATCCCATGGCTTTCTGCACGTTATACAGCATGGGGAACCACTGCAGGCGGAACCCCAGGGTGTAGCTCAAAGCCAGGGCGAACACATAGGACGGCACCGAAACGCCGATCACGGAGATGATCGTCGCCAAAGAATCCCAGATGGTGTCATGCTTCAGAGCGGCGATCAGACCCAGGATCAGGCCCAGAACAGCTCCGATCGTGACGGCGAATCCGCCGATAAACAGAGAAATAGGCAGCCTCGTCTGGATCAGCTGAGAGATGGGCGTATTTCTGGAGATCTTATAGCTGACGCCCAGATCGCCCCGGAGCATATTTCCCACATAGCGGAAAAACTGCACGACAACCGGCTGGTCCAGTCCATATTTTGCATACAGCACCTCGCGCTGGCTGTCGTTCAGCTTTTCATCGTTGAACGGCGAGCCCGGCATAAGCTGCATCAAAATAAACAGCACGAGCAATATCACAAGGAGCGTAAAAACGGATGTCAGGATCCTCTTAACCGTATATTTTCTCACACTCGTTCCTCCTACTGAAAGGAGCCGCCGCTAAACAACCGGCGGCGGCTCCCAGATTACAAAACCAATTATTCAGCTTTTGCCGCGTTCTTGTATACGCGGTTCAGGGCAACCGGATGGAACTCCACGCCGGTCACTGCGGAAGACATCATCTCCGCGTTCGCCTGAGTGTACAGCGGATAGATAACCGCCTCATCCATCACGATCTTCTGCGCGTCGTACAGTCTTGCCCAGCGGCCTTCCGCATCCGTGCACAGATCGCCGGTGGTGCACTCGTCAATGATCGCGTCAAACTCCTCGTTGCTCCACAGACCATAGTTGTTGTTGTTGCCTGTGATCCACATGCCAAGGTAGGTCATGGGATCCGCATAGTCCGGGCCCCAGCGGGTCAGACCGAGCTGGAAGTCGCCGTTCTGCATATCTTCCACTCTCTGCTTCTTCGGCTCGATCACCAGGTTTACGGTCAGGCCGGGAAGCGTGGTCTCCCACTGCTCTTTCAGAACCTGCGCAACCTTCTGCGGCGCGTCGTCCGCATCTACTACCATATCAAGGCTCAGCTCGGAGATGCCCAGCTCCTCCAGGCCGGCAGCCCAGTACTCAGCAGCCTTCGCGGCGTCGTCCGCGCAGACATCCAGGTACAGGCTCTGGTCGCCGGAGAAATCGGATCCGTCCGGACCTGCCGCGAACTGCAGCGGAACCGCCGTGTAGGTGGGGATGGAGCCGTCCTTCAAAACATCCTCCGTGATGGACACACGGTTGATGGCGTTGGTCATGGCCAGACGGATGTTCAGGTTTGCAAGCTCCGGAACGCCGTCCATGTTCGGGCTGACATACCACAGATAGCCCGCGCCGATGGTCTGGAATTCAGGATCTTCTTTCACCTGATCTACCTGCTCGCCGTTTACCAGGGTCATATCCAGAGCGCCGGACTGATAGCTCATCAGCGCCTGCTGGGAATCCTGGATCACCTGATAGTTCAGGCCCGCAAGCTGCACGCGCGCGGCATCCCAGTAGCTGTCGTTCTTGGTGAGGTGGAACGCGGTCGCCGCCGGCTCGTAGGTATCCATGATGAACGCGCCGTTGGAGAGCGTGGTCTCCGGGCTTGTGCCGAAGGTGTCGCCCACGGACTCAAAGAACGCCTGGTTCACCGGATAGAATGTCGGGAAATACATCAGGGACAGAAAGTAGCTGACCGGTACGTTCAGTTTTACTTCCAGTGTCTTGTCGTCGATGGCCGTAACGCCCAGCTCGCTCTTATCCTTCTCGCCCGCAATGATCTCGGCGGCGTTTACCACCTGGCCGATATCGCTCAGCATGTAGGAATACTCTGAGGCAACGTCCGGGTCAACGGCTCTCTGCCATGCAAATACAAAATCGTTTGCGGTTACCGGATCCCCGTTGCTCCAGGATGCGTCGCGCAGATGGAAGGTGTAGGTACATCCATCCTCAGAAACCTCATAGCTCTCCGCGAGGGCTTCCACCGCTTTGCCGTCTGCGTCCATCTGCATCAGACCGTCTGTGAAGTCCGCGATCACTTCAAAAGAAGTGCCGTCTGTGGCGATCTGCGGATCCAGGGACTCAACCGGTGTCTCCAGCATGATGTTCAGATCCGACGCTTCCGCCGCCGCCGACAGGCCGACAACGCCGACAGCGAGAGCTGAAACTGTCAAAAGTGCTGCAACTGCCTTTTTCATAAAATCTCTCCTCCTTTTACATTTTAAAAAAAGCGCAAGTGAAGCGAAAATTGACGCATCCTTGCGCACGTTGCTATTTTAGCACGGCAGAGTGAAAAAATCCAGTATTTTTCTTGTAAAATTGCAGAAAAAAAATATTTTATACAAAATTTCCCAGAAAACCTGTCAGAATATCCAGCAAGATATTGGTGTTGTACAGTGTTTCCAGAAAAGGATTCTCCGAGATCATGGACATCAGCTGGCGTCCCGTATCTGCATGGCTGAATACGGTGATGACCAGAAAGCCGATCCACACAATGATAAGGCCCTGCACCAGTCCCACGAGAAGGCCGAGCACCTGATTGATCCCCTTGATCACCGGAAGGTTCGCCACCAGATCCAGTGCTTTCACCGCCAGCCACACAAAGACGATGACCAGGATCCAGGTACACACAAACGAGACGATGGTGAGGATCAGATTTGCCATATACTTCGGCACATATTCGGAAAAGCTGCGGATGGCCTGCTCGGCGTAGTACTCCGGCGTGTTGCTCTGCCGCAGCATATTCTTCAGCACATCGGGAAGCGGCAGACTTTCGATCACCTCATCCTGGAGCAGGGCCGCGCCCGCCTCTGTGGCCGCGTTGTTCTGCAGGGCCGCGGAAAAGGTTTCCCCGCACTTTTCCTCAATGTACGTGTAAACAGGTGTGTGCTCCTTCAAAAAATCTGTCACATACGGGTTCGCCAGGTTTACCAGAACCAGAGACAGAAAGATGGAGGCCAGGGACGCCAGGCTTTTGACAAACCCCTTCTGATATCCCCGCAGAGCAGAAATGGCAAAGATAACGATCACGATCAGCGTCAATACATTCATAAACATTCTCCTAATACAGCTTTATCCTGTCCGTGCTGTCCGGTGTGACGACCTCATACCTGTGCAGCCCGCCCACCTTTATCATGTCAATGATCTGCTTTTCATATTCCAGCTCCGCTTCTTTTTTTCCGCCCACGCTGAAAATAGCCATCTCATCCGTCCCGTGAAGCAGGATCTCGCGGCCGTTTACGGTGATGTCCGTGTAATCCGTATCAAAATATCTTGTCCCGCATTTGCTTCCGTTAGCCCGGTAGACCTGCATTTTGTATTTGTGGACGGGTTCCTCCTCGTCGCTTGGCGTAACGACCCCCACGTAATCTTCACTCTGGAATACGCTGACGATATCCTGCTGCAGGGTGATCTCCGCTTTTTGCTCCGGCACGCGCCTGCCGCCGAAAAAGGTAAGGCCGTCGTCGCGCACCGCCACCGCGTAATCCCCGTCCAGGAAGCTCACCTGCGGCACAACTTTTCCCGGGTACTCCACGCTGTTGACCAGGTTGCCGGACTCGTTCTGCCCCACCGAGGAGAAGCTGTAAAAAGCGATCCTGGAGACGATATCGTTATTGTCCATGGTCAGAAAAGAGACTGCCATTTTCTGCCCGTCAGAGGACAGGTCCACATCCAGCGGATAGCCGGACTCCTTCATGGATGTGCGCATGCCCACCAGCATCTTCCCCTGGCTGTCGTACACATTGACCCACGTGAGCTCGCCGTCCTCCAGGACAGCGGCCACCACGCCCTGGGAGGCCACGCGCACCTTCATCAGCGTGTGCTCCACCTCAAAGTGGCCGATCTGTCCGTCTTTATTGAAGATATAGACATCCTGGCCCCGCTGATCGCCCACGGCCACCACCTGGCCGCAGGTATCCATGATGGGGCTCTGCATCGTAAAAGTCACATTCCACTGCACCTCATCCGAATTATTCACACAGGTGACCCCGTTCGGATTGCACTTGAGCATCCGCTTTCCCAGGCGCACATAATTCGTGGCCGAATCGTCCGAGCGCTCCACGCTGCTGAGCACACGGTAGTGATGAAACACCCGAAGCTGTGTGTAGAGCACAGCCGCACCTACGAAAAGCACGCCCGCGACAATCAGGATAATCGTGCGCAGACGCGCTTTTGTGAAATACGATCTCAGTTTTACGGAAAGGCTCATCATCTCGTCGCTCTGCATCCTTGACGCGGACGCCTCGCGCCGTCTTTCCCGGATCTCTTTTATCTTATCTTTCCATTTCCCCGGAAACGAAAACCGGGGCAGCTCCAGTTTTTTCATTCTGTACGCTCCACCTCATACACAGTATGCCGTTATGCGTCCATCGTACCACGTTTCCCATTTTTATGGAAGTAAAATTTTTTGTCCCGGCAAAATGGTATTCTCATCCTCAATCCCATTCAGCTCGCAGATCTCCGCGACCTTCTCCATGCCGCCGTAGTACATCTCACTGATCCCGGCCAGGGTATCTCCCATCTTTACCGTATAAGAGGCGCGGGCAACGGCCGACACGGGCACATCGTCCGTCTGCTGATCCTGTCCCTGCGCCGCACCGTCCGTGCTCTGCGCAGCGGCGTCATCCAAAACCACGCCGGCGCTGTCCGCGGTTCTGTCAGCTCCGTCCGAAACCCCGCCGGCTCCGTCCGAAACTCCGTCATCCTCATCGAACGTGCCGGCAGACGCGCTCTGTGCCTCCCGGTTTTGATCCTGCGCGCCGTCAGCTGCATCCGATCCGCCGCCGTCTTTCCCCTCTGTCTGCGCGGCCCCGCCGTCCGCGCCGGCCGTCTTCACATCGTCCTGCAGCACCAGTTCGTCGTCCAGATGCAGCATGACCGGAGCGGTATCTGCATCTCCTTCCAGATAGATGCTCTGGCTGTCCACATGGTCAGTCAGGCTCGCAAGACTTTTTTCTACTTCCTTCATCTTGTCATAGTTGTAGACCATGGTCACGCCCAGAGCCAGCACCGTGACCGTCAAAAATCCGCCGGCCAGATAGGCCATTCTTCCGACGGACGGCAGTTTGGGCAGCTGTTTCTTCTCCCGGATGATCCTGCGGAATCTTTTGATGGCGTCGTCCGGCACTGGTTTTTCCGTCTCCACGGATCTGCCGGCATTCCTGGACACCATGTACTCCTGCATAGCCGGATTTTTTTCATAGTAAATGTAATACCCGGGCTGTTCCGCCACAGCCTCCCCGTCCATCATAAAAACAAAATTTTCTTTTTCTTCCCGATCCCGCACCAGCAGGATCTGGTTCTCGCCGGAAAATTCTTTCTGAAAGATCTCCGCGATCTCCCTGGTCAGCACAAAAGGAGACTCCGCCGTGGACAGGAACCACCCCATCACCGTCTTCCCGCTGAAATACTTTTCCGCTCGGCTCTTGATCTCTTCCCGCTCCCGGTCGCCCGGCGAGAAATGCTCCATCTCCACCGCGCCGTTCACAAAAATATATGGATATCCGTCCTGTTCCCGCAATTCCCCGAACAGGATCCCGCGCCCCGGCTGCTCTTTTTTTGCGGTCTCCTCCAAAAAAGTGATCACATAATCTTCTATGTATATCTTTTTGTCTCCTCCTGCGTCACCGTACTGCCGCACATTTTTTGGCAGCTTCCATTCCCTGTTTCCCTCTGGCATATTTATACTCACTCCTTTTTATGAAAGCCTTTGGGAATAGAGTACCATAAGCGGGACGCAAATTTTATCGAAACGTAAGACGCGGACAGGCAATTCCTTCGACATTTCCCGCAGTATATTTTTCCAGCAAAAGGGCTAAACTATAACAAGACGACACGACAAAGGACCAATCTATGAGAACCGTTTCCCTCACAAAGATCCACTATATCAACGGAAGATCAGAAACTGCCCCAAAACTGCTTGCCGCGCAGCTGGGACAGTTACTTTCTTCCATATGTACTCCGGACAGCCCTCCGGTCTTTGTCTGTATTGGCAGCGACCGTGTGACCGGCGACAGCCTCGGCCCGCTGGTGGGTACCAAACTGCAGTATTCCCGCAGCTTTTCCCTGCCGGTGTACGGCACGCTGGAATTTCCCATCCACGCCCTGAACCTGCAGGACGCCATGCGGTCCATCAAACACATCCATCCGGACAATCCGATCGTAGCCATCGACGCCTCCCTCGGAGCCAGGCGCCATCAGCACTACATTACCATCGCCCCCGGCGGATTATGCCCCGGTTCCGGTGTGGATAAACAGCTGATGGAGGTGGGCGACATCTCCATCACCGGCATCATCAATACCTCCGGAGAGTTCGCCCAGCTCATCCTGCAGACCACCCGCCTGTCCGCCGTGATGGCGCTGGCAGACTGCATCTGCGAGGGGATCCTGATGGCGTGTAAAAATTTTCATCCGCAGAACCGGTCCGGTTTCAGGGAAACCCCTACAGAACCGGCCAGGATTTGATCTTGTTGTAGATGCCCTCCGCATCCAGGCCGTACTTGTGGAGCAGCGGAACCGCCGCGCCGGACTCGCCGAACCTGTCGTTCATGCCGATGCGCAGCACCGGTGTGGGAGCCTGCTCGGAAAGCGTCTCGCACACTGCCCCGCCAAGGCCGCCGATGATGGAGTGCTCCTCCACCGTCACCACCTTGCCGGTCTCCTTCGCGGCAGCCACGATGAGCTCCGCATCCAGAGGCTTGATGGTATGGATGTTGATGACCTTCGCCTCGATGCCGTCCTTCGCCAGCATGTCGGCCGCCGCCAGACACTCCGCCACGGGAAGGCCGGTGGCCACGATGGTAAGATCCTTACCCTCGCGCAGCACAACGCCCTTGCCCAGTTCGAACTTGTAGTCCGGCCTGTCATTGATCACGGGAACCGCCAGACGGCCGAAGCGCAGGTACACGGGACCCTCGTGCTCCACGGCCGCGCGCACCGCCGCTTTTGTCTCCACATCGTCGGACGGGCACACCACAACCATGCCCGGGATGGTCCGCATCAGCGCGATATCCTCGTTGCACTGATGGCTGGCGCCGTCCTCGCCCACGGAGATGCCCGCGTGGGTCGCGCCGATCTTCACATTGAGGTGCGGGTACCCGATGGAGTTGCGCACCTGCTCAAAATTGCGCCCCGCCGCAAACATGGCGAAAGAACTGATGAACGGGATCTTCCCGGTGGTGGCCAGGCCCGCCGCGATGCCCGTCATGTTCGCCTCCGCGATGCCGCAGTCGATGTGGCGCTCCGGAAATGCTTTCTTAAAGATGCCGGTCTTGGTAGCCGCCGCCAGGTCAGCGTCCAGAACGATCAGGTTTTCGTATTCTTTTCCCACTTCCACAAGGGCGTTTCCGTAACTCTCTCTGGTTGCGATCTTCTTTACTTCTGACATAACGCTTCACCTACCTTCTCCAAGTCTGCCATGGCGATGGCGTACTGCTCGTCGTTGGGAGCCGTCCCGTGCCATGCCACGTTGTTCTCCATAAAGGAGACATCTTTTCCTTTTACGGTCTTCATCACGATGGCCGTGGGCATGCCCTTGGTGGCCCTCGCCTCGTCGAACGCGGCTTTGAGCTGATCGAAATCGTTGCCGTCCGCCACGTTGATCACATGGAAGTTGAACGCCTCAAACTTTTTGTCGATGGGATACGGGCTGCAGACGTCCTCAATCTTTCCGTCGATCTGCAGGCCGTTGTTGTCCACGATGACTACCAGGTTGTCCAGCTTTCTGGCGCCCGCAAACATGGCCGCCTCCCAGACCTGTCCCTCCTGAATCTCGCCGTCGCCCAGCAGCGTGTACACGCGGTAGCTGTCGCCGCTCAGCTTAGCGGAGAGAGCCATGCCGCACGCGGCGGAGATGCCCTGTCCTAAGGAACCGCTGGACATGTCCACACCCGGAATGTACTGCATGCTGGGATGTCCCTGCAGATAAGAACCCAGCTTGCGCAGCGTGGTCAGATCCTCCACCGGGAAATAGCCCCTGTGCGCCAGCGTGGAGTAGAGGCCGGGAGCCGTGTGGCCCTTGGACAGCACAAAGCGGTCGCGGTCCGGCTTTTTCGGATCCTTCGGGTCGATGTTCATCTCTTCAAAATAGAGATAAGTAAACACTTCGGTTGCAGACAGAGACCCGCCGGGATGCCCCGCCTTCGCACTGTGAACCGCCGTGACGATCCCTTTGCGGATCTCATTGGCAGTTTTTTGTAACTCTAACTTGTTCATGATTTCCTCCTGTACAATTTATTTTTCGCGAACCATCTGATAGGTTCAGTATAACACATCTTGTCCGGAATACACAAGCATTGTGTGCCATTTTTTACAGCTCCGTCCTCCCCTCCAGGGCCCGCAGGAGCGTTACCTGGTCGATGTACTCCAGGTCCCCTCCCACCGGCACGCCGCTGGCGATCCTGGTGACCCGGATCCCCGTGGGCTTGATGAGCTTGCTGATGTACATGGCCGTGGTCTCCCCCTCCAGGCTGGAGTTGGTGGCGATGATCACTTCTTTTACGTCCCCCTGGAGCCTGCGCATCAGCTCCTTTAAGCGGATGTCGTTCGGCCCGATGCCCAGCATGGGGGAGATGGCGCCGTGCAGGACATGGTATACGCCCTCGTATTTTCCGGTCTTCTC
Organism: uncultured Marvinbryantia sp.; assembly: GCA_947630735.1. Classification (GTDB taxonomy): domain Bacteria; phylum Bacillota; class Clostridia; order Lachnospirales; family Lachnospiraceae; genus Marvinbryantia. The sequence goes on along the minus strand of CANRIR010000042.1, from coordinate 10,198 downwards.
ATACGCCGCCAGGTCCCGGGTGTTCTCCACCACCATGATGGTGCCCGGATCCCGCTTCGGGTTGGAGCAGATGGGGCACAGCTCGCTGTCCGTCAGGGTGCAGCACCGGCTGCAGTAGCGCACGTTTTCCTTTGCGCTCACCAGGGCGTCCGCCAGGTTCTTCACTTCCTCCGCCGGGCGGCTGATAATATGGAACGCCAGGCGCTGGGCGGATTTTGCGCCCACGCCGGGCAGTTTGGATAATTCTTCGATCAGACGGCTGATCTGCCTGCTGTAATATTCCATCAGAACGGGAGCCCTCCGCCCAGGCCGCCAAGGCCGCCCGTGAGCTTCGACATGACCGCGCCGGATTCCTCGTCCACCTTGCGCAGCGCCTCGTTTGTGGCCGCCATGATCAGATCCTCCAGCATCTCAATGTCGTCCGGATCCACCACTTCTTCTTTTAAAGTCACTTTTGTGACCTCCCGCTTGCCGGAGATGGTCACCTCCACCGCGCCGCCTCCCGCGGCCGCCGTAAATTCCTTTTCCTCCAGCGCCTTCTGGCTCTCCTCCATCTGCTTCTGCATTTTCTGCGCCTGCTTCATCAGATTGTTCATGTTGCCCGGCATTCCCCCCGGGAAACCTCCGCGTCTTGCCATGCTGTTCCTCCTTTTCTTTCCAGAGCTTCAACGTCTCCCTCTATCCTGCGGCGCGCCGCCTAAAAATCTTCCTGCGGCGTGTCGTCCACTTCCACTTCCATGTTCTGGATCTGCTGCCGGATCTTCTCGTCCACCGAAACGTCGTGCAGCTTAAGTCCTGCGGCGTCCGCATCCTCCGCGAGCGCCATCTTCACCTCCACCGCTTTTCCGATCCTGGCGGAGATAATGTTTTCCAGCAGCTTTTTCTTTTCCTCGTCATGCACATACTTTTCACCCAGGAAGTCCTGAAAGATCACATACAGGCAATCTTCTCCTCCCTGTGGGTTGTAGCGGGGCTTCGCTCTGGAGTACAGCACATTTCCAAAATAGGAACCCGCCTCGTCCGCGATGCTCTTCCACATGGCCGCGACCCGCTGAAGATCCTCCGGCGCGGCTTTCGCCGGCGGCTGCTCTATTCCAGGCAATTCCCGTACGGCCTGCGTGCTTTCCCCTGCGCCCTGGCTGCCCTGCGTCCTCTCCGGCATCACGCCCTGCGCCACCTTCTCCTCCAGGAGCCGGATGCGCTCCAGAAGGGACGTGTCGTCCCGCTCCATCTGCGGCCTGCACAGTTTGATGAGGGCCACCTCCAGGACGACCCGCTTGGACGTCTCGTAGCGCATGCGGTTGGAGAGCTCCGAAAAGATGCGGATGTAGCGCATCAGGGTGTCCTCCCGCACCAGGGCCGCCTCCTCCCGCAAAAGCTGCAGGTTCTCGGCCGACATATCCAGCACATCCTCCATGTCGTCGGAGGATTTCAAAAGCAACAGATTGCGCAGGTACCAGGTAAAATCCGTCACAAACTGGGAGAGCTCGCGGCCCTGCATGACCAGCTCCTCCAGGGAAGCCATGAGCCCGCGCACGTCCCTTCTGATCACCTGGCGCAGGATGCGGCTGAACACCTCGGTGTCCACGGCTCCCAGCACGTCCAGCACCTGCTCATAGGCGAGCGTCTGATCCGGCAAAAACGCGATGCACTGGTCCAGAAGGCTTAATGCGTCGCGCAGGGCTCCGTCCGCCTTGCGCGCAATGTAGCGCACCGCCTTGTCCTCCGCCTGCACCTGCTCCTGCTTAAGCAGCTCCCAGAGGCGCTCCTCGATGACGGACACCGGGATGCGCTTGAAATCATAGCGCTGGCACCGGGACAGGATGGTGACCGGCAGTTTGTTGGCCTCCGTGGTGGCCAGGATGAAGATCACATAGGACGGCGGCTCCTCCAGCGTTTTCAGGAGCGCGTTGAACGCGCCCGTGGAGAGCATATGCACCTCGTCTATGATGTAGACCTTGTAGCGCCCCTCCGTGGGGGAGTAGGCCACCTCCTCGCGGATCTCCCGGATGTTGTCCACGCCGTTGTTGGAGGCCGCGTCGATCTCGATCACGTTGAGGGAGGAGCCGGCCGCGATGGCCCGGCACGTGGCGCACTCGCCGCAGGGGTTCCCGTCCGCGGGGTGCTCGCAGTTGACGGCTTTCGCCAGGATCTTCGCGACGGTGGTCTTTCCTGTGCCGCGGGTTCCGCAGAACAGGTAGGCATGGCCCACCCGCCCCGATCTGATCTGATTTTTCAGCGTCTGCACAATTGCGTCCTGACCCTTCACATCCGCGAAGGTGTCAGGACGGAATTTGCGGTACAAAGCAGTGTAGGACATCTTTGTCCCTCCTGTCGTTCTACTTGCCGTTTACACGTCTTCGTCTCCGAAGCTGATGCCGATCAGCTTCGCCTCCTTGACGATCTGGTCGTTGGGCGATACGGTCTTCAGCTTGCCGGCCACCTCGCCTAACGGCACTTTCTTGGTCTTGCCGTTCACAATGGCGATCATGTAGCCGAAATCCCCGTTCATGATGGCCTTCGCGCCCGCCGCGCCCAGTCTGGTGGAGAGCACGCGGTCATACGGGCAGGGGCTTCCGCCGCGCTGTGTGTGGCCCGGGACCGTCACGCGCACTTCCGTGCCGGAGCGCTCCTGGATGGCCGCCGCGATCTCGTAGGAGACGGACGGATATTTGTAGTCCTTCATAAATTCTTTCAGCTCTTTTTTGTTCATGGCCGCTTTTTCCTTGGAGATAGCGCCCTCTGCCACCGCCAGCACGGTAAAGCCCTTGCCCTGCTTGGTCCTGTGGTCGATAGCCTCGATAACCTTGTCGATGTCGTAGGGGATCTCCGGGATGAGGATGATGTCCGCGCCGCCCGCGATGCCCGCGTACAGGCAGAGCTGGCCCACCTTGTGCCCCATGATCTCCACGATGAACACGCGGTTGTGCGAGGAGGCCGTGGTGTGGATGCAGTCGATGGCGTCCGTCGCAATGTTCACGGCGCTGTAGAACCCGAACGTCATATCCGTGCCGAAAATATCGTTGTCTATGGTCTTTGGCATGTGAATGATGTTAAGGCCTTCCTCGCGCAGCAGATTCGCTGTCTTCTGCGTGCCGTTCCCGCCCAGGATGACCAGGCAGTCCAGCCGCAGCTTGTAGTAATTCTGCTTCATCGCCTCCACTTTGTCCAGTCCCTTTTCATCCGGAACGCGCATCATCTTGAACGGCTGCCTGGAGGAGCCGATGATGGTCCCGCCCTTGGTCAGGATGCCGGAAAAGTCCTTCGGGGTAAGCAGGCGGTAATCGCCGTAGATCAGGCCGGTGTAGCCGTTGATAAAGCCATACACCTCCAGCTCATCCACATTTGCGGACAGGCCCTTTACGATGCCGCGCATCGTGGCGTTCAGCGCCTGACAGTCGCCGCCGCTCGTCAACAATCCAACTCTTAACATTTCTCATACCTTCTTCCCTTTATAAAATTCGAAAAACAAACACTTTCTTATCCGCCGCTGTTTTCCTTTGCTGACATTATACTATAACTTTTTCATTATCTCAACGGATTTTCAAATTTTCTTTGACAGACAGGCAAAAGTCTGTTATAATCAGCGTGCGATTCGGTTGTACGCGCAGGCGTGCGGGAGGATCGCGCCAGATGCGGAGAGTTGTCCGAGTGGTTTAAGGTGCGGCTCTCGAAAAGCCGTGTGGCTAATACCCACCGAGGGTTCGAATCCCTTGCTCTCCGTTTTTTTCAGAGAATCCACCTTATTTCTTTATCAAAAACCCGCAGCCAATGGCTGCGGGCTTTCTTTTTCTATATTGAAAATAATCTGTCAGATCAGCAGATCTGCGCGCCGGACGGCATCTCGCGCTCCGGCACGATCAGGGAGAGTTTCCCCTGCGCGTCCTCGGCGCAGAGCAGCATGCCCTCCGACAGTACGCCCGCCAGTTTGGCCGGCTTGAGGTTTACCAGCACCATAACCTTCTTGCCCACCATCTCTTCTGCGCTGTAATCGGACTTGATGCCGGACACGATCTGTTTTACCTGGCTGCCGATCTTTACCTGGCTGCACAGCAGCTTGCGGGATTTCTTTACCTCCTCGCAGGCGATGATCTCGCCCACCTGGAACTGCATCTTTTCAAAATCCGCAAACGTGATCTCCTCTTTGGATTCGATGTCGATGCCGTCTGCGGCCCCTTCGGACGCATTTCCGTCCTTCGGCTCCTCCTTCTCGGCGGCCTGTTCCTCCTGCACCGGCGGGTGCAGCTCCTCCACCTTTTTCATGACCTCTTTGATGTCCAGGCGCGCAAACAGGATCTGCGGCTGGTCCGTCACTTTCGTTCCGGAGGGGTACAGTCCGTAGCGGTCCATGTCGTCGATGCTTCTCTTCTTCGCGTTCAGCTGCTCCAGGATCTTCTGGGATGTCTCCGGCATGAAGGATTCCAGAAGGGACGCGCCCACGGCGATGCTCTCCACCAGATTGTAGAGCACGGTGGCCAGGCGGTCCTGCCTGCTCTCGTCCTTTGCCAGGGCCCAGGGCATGGTCTCGTCGATGTATTTGTTGCAGCGCTTAAAGAGCGCAAAAATCTCGCTGATGGCGTCGGCCACGCGCAGTTTTTCCATTTTCTCCACTACTTTTTTCGGCGTCTCCAGAACGACGGCCTTCAGCTCCTCGTCCACCGGCTCCGCCGCGCCTTTGTCCTCCACCACGCCGCCAAAATATTTGTTCGACATGGAGATGGTGCGGTTGACCAGGTTCCCCAGGGTGTTGGCCAGGTCGGAGTTGATGCGCTCCACCAGAAGCTCCCAGGTGATCACGCCGTCATTGTCGAAGGGCATCTCGTGCAGCACAAAATAGCGCACCGCGTCCACCCCGAAGAAATCCACCAGCTCGTCCGCGTAGAGCACGTTCCCCCTGGATTTGCTCATCTTGCCGTCCCCCTGCAGAAGCCACGGGTGGCCGAACACCTGCTTCGGAAGCGGCAGCCCAAGCGCCATCAGGAAGATGGGCCAGTAGATCGTGTGGAAGCGGATGATGTCCTTTCCGATGAGGTGCAGATCCGCCGGCCAGTTCTTTTTAAAGTGCTCCGAGCTCTCGCCCCCGCACTCGTAGCCGATGCCGGTGATATAGTTGGTCAGCGCGTCCAGCCACACATAGACCACGTGCTTCGGGTCGAAATCCACCGGGATGCCCCACTGGAAGGACGTTCTGGAAACGCACAGGTCCTGCAGGCCCGGGAGCAGGAAATTGTTCATCATCTCGTTTTTGCGGGACACCGGCTGAATGAACTCCGGGTGCGCGTTGATGTGCGCGATCAGGCGATCCGCGTATTTGCTCATCCGGAAGAAATAGGCCTCCTCCTTGGCCGGCTTCACCTCGCGGCCGCAGTCCGGGCACTTGCCGTCCACCAGCTGCGACTCCGTCCAGAAGGACTCGCAGGGCGTGCAGTACAGCCCCTCGTAGGAGCCCTTGTAGATGTCCCCCTGCTCATACAGCTTTTTAAAGATCTTCTGCACCTGTCTCTCGTGGTCCTCGTCCGTGGTGCGGATAAATTTATCGTAGGAGGCGTTTACCAGATCCCAGATGCGCTTTACCTCGCCCGCCACGTTGTCCACGTATTCCTTCGGCGTGACGCCGGCCTCCGCGGCCTTCAGCTCGATCTTCTGGCCGTGCTCGTCCGTTCCGGTCTGGAAAAACACATCATAGCCCTGCGCCCGTTTGAAGCGCGCCACGGCGTCCGCCAGGATGATCTCGTAGGTGTTGCCGATGTGCGGCTTGCCGGAGGTGTAGGCAATGGCGGTCGTCAGATAAAATTTCTTTTTTTCCATCGTTTCTTCTCCTTTTTTGAATCCCGAAACTGACAAAAAAACCTGTCTTCCCAATCTGAGAAGACAGGCCAAAACCCGTTCAGGACTTCTCTGTAATGCGAACATGCAAGGCTGCATTTTGTATTCTTTCCTAACAATCTAGCACAAAACAGGAGCCGCCGTCAAGGGGTTTATGTATGAAATTGCTCTGCCCGGAGATCACTCCACGTCCGCCAGCGCGGCCGCGTCCTCCTCGCCCGTGCGGATCTTCACCACTTTGTCCACACTGTACACGAAGATCTTGCCGTCTCCGATGTGGCCCGTGTAGAGAGCCTTCTTTGCGGCCTCGATCACGGATTCCACCGGGATCTCGCTGACCACGATCTCCATCTTTACCTTCGGAAGCAGGGTCGCGTCCACTTCGACGCCGCGGTACCGCTCGCCCGCGCCCTTCTGGATGCCGCAACCCATTACCTGGGTAACCGTCATGCCGGTCACTCCCAGATCGTTCATCGCTTTCTTTACCTTCTCATATCTGGACAGCTTCGCAATGATAGACACCTTGTAGATGCCGGTGTCCACAGCCGGGTTGTGGGTGCGCACCACCTTGACCGCCGCATTCTTCTGCGCCGCAGACGCAGCCGCGTAGTCCGAGGTGCCAAGGTTGGTATTCTCGTTCACTTCCATGGTCATGGTGTTGGAGATATCCATGATGCTGAAGCCCGCGTAAGCGGAAGTGAGGCCGTGCTCGCAGGAATCCAGGCCGACGATCTCTTCTTCCTCCGTAACGCGCAGACCCACCAGAGCCTTGATGACCAGAAAAGCGATCGTGATGGTTACCAGGGTCCAGGCTGCCACCGCTGCAAAGCCCAGCAGCTGTGTGCCCAGCAGCTTGAAGCCGCCGCCGTAGAACAGGCCCTGGAAAGTGTCGTTGCCCGGGGCGGAGGTGGTGGCAAACAGGCCCACCGCTATGGTGCCCCAGATACCGTTTAAGCAGTGCACCGCCACAGCGCCCACCGGGTCGTCCACGCGGAGCACATTGTCGAGGAACCACACGCCGAACACTACCAGCAGACCGGCCACAGCGCCGATGCAGATCGCGCCGAACGCGTCCGTCACATCACAGGGAGCCGTGATCGCCACGAGGCCCGCCAGAGAAGCGTTCAGACACATGGAGACATCCGGCTTGCCGTATTTCAGCCAGGTAAACACCATACATACCACGGTCGCCACAGACGGGGCCACGGTGGTGGTCAGGAAAATGGAACCGAGCTGATCCACGCTGGTCGCCGCCGCGCCGTTGAATCCGTACCAGCCCAGCCACAGGATAAACACGCCCAGGCAGCCCAGGGGAAGGTTGTGTCCCGGGAACGCGTTGACTTTGGTGATCTTTCCGGATTTGTCCTTCGTAAATTTGCCGATGCGCGGCCCGAGGATTTTTGCGCCCACCAGAGCGCTGATGCCGCCCACCATGTGAATCGCGCAGGAACCCGCGAAATCGTGGAAGCCTATCTGGGCAAGCCAGCCGCCGCCCCAGATCCAGTGCGCCTCCACCGGGTAGATCAGCGCCGAGATCACGCCGGAATAAATACAATAGGAAAGGAATTTGGTCCTCTCCGCCATGGCACCGGAAACGATGGTCGCCGTGGTGGCGCAGAACACCAGGTTGAACACAAAGTTGGACCAGTCAAAATCGCCGTAGGCCGTGAAAATGTCAAAGCCCGGCTTTCCGATAAACCCGGCCAGGTCTTCCCCCAGAAGCAGGCCGAAGCCGATCAGAATAAACATCACGGTTCCGATACAGAAATCCATCAGGTTCTTCATCAGGATGTTGCCCGTATTTTTGGCCCTGGTAAAGCCGGCCTCCACCATGGCGAAGCCCGCCTGCATCCAGAACACCAGCGCCGCGCCGATCAAAAACCAGACCGCGAACACTTCTCCGTTTACCGCACTAAAAATTTCTTCTGTCATAGTCTCTCCTCCTCATAAAAAAGGAGATAGCCGCTGCTCCTCATCAGCGATTATCTCCTTTGATAATAAAGAAGGCGCTTCCGCTCTCGCAGAAACGCCTTTGTTCTTACGCTCTTCATTATACGCAATTCTTTCGATTTGTCAAACGGTTTTTATGAATTTTTTAGATTTTGGCAAATTGCAGAATTTCAAAAACAAACCAAAAATGAAATCGGCAATTTTCACAATGCGCGCCGGCGCTCCCCTTTTACACCTCAAACAGGAGGTCGCCGTAGGACGGCATGGGCCATTCTTCCTTGTCCACGATCATCTCCAGGCGGTCCACCGGAACGCGCAGTTCCTCCATGGCGGCCGAAACCGCGTCGTGGTAGAAGACGGCCTGCTCGCGGCCCGGTGCCATGTGCGCCGCCTGGTCGGCCACCTCCTCCAGCTTCATGAGGGACGTCTTCGCCGCCGCCAGCAGCTTGCTGGACTGGCGCAGCATCTCCAGGGGCACGTGCACCTCCACGCCCGCCTCCTTCATGGTGTTGACCGTGTCGGACAGATTGCGGTTAAAGCGCAGCACCGCCGGGATGATGTGTTTGCTGGCAATGTCGATCATCGCCCTGGCCTCTATGTTCAGCGCCTTCGAATAATTTTCATACTGGATCTCCGCGCGGGACCGCAGTTCCGCCTCGCTGAACACCCCGAATTTCCCGAACAGGGCGATGGCCTTGTCCGTGAGCAGGGCCGGGATGGCGTCCACCATGGACTTGATGTTGGGCAGGCCGCGCCTCTCGGCCTCCTGCACCCACTCCTGCGAATAGCCGTTGCCGTTGAACACGATCCGCTGATGATCGCTGGCGTACTGCTTGATCAGGTCGTGCAGCGCCATGGACTTGTCCTCGGCGGCCTCCAGCACGTCGCAGGCGTCGGAGAACGCTTCCGCCACGATGGTGTTGATGACCACGTTGCACTCCGCCACCGAGTCGCGGGAGCCCACCATGCGGAACTCAAACTTATTTCCGGTAAACGCGAACGGCGACGTGCGGTTGCGATCCGTGGCGTCCTTCGCGAAATCCGGCAGGGTTTTTACCCCCGTGTGCAGGGTGCCGCCCTTGATGCTGTGGGTGGCCTCCCCCGTGCTGATGAGCTGCGTCAGCACGTCCTGCAGCTGTTCCCCGAGGAACACGGAGATGATGGCGGGCGGCGCTTCGTTTGCGCCGAGGCGGTGGTCATTGCCCACGTCCGCCGCGGACTCGCGCAGAAGATCCGCGTGCCGGTCCACCGCGCGCAGGATGCAGGTCAGGATGAGCAGAAACTGGATGTTCTCGTGCGGCGTCTTGCCCGGATCCAGAAGATTGATGCCGTCGTCCGTGGTCAGGGACCAGTTGTTGTGCTTGCCGGAGCCATTCACGCCCGCAAAGGGCTTCTCGTGCAGCAGGCACTGCAGGCCGTGCTCCTCGGCCACGCGCTTTAAAGTTTCCATAATGATCTGGTTGTGGTCCGCCGCCAGGTTGCACTCCGCGTAGATGGGCGCGAGCTCATGCTGCGCCGGGGCCACCTCGTTGTGCTGGGTCTTTGCCGAGACGCCCAGCTTCCACAGCTCCTCGTTCACATCGTGCATGAACGCCGCGATGCGCGGGCGGATGACGCCGAAATAGTGGTCGTCCAGCTCCTGTCCTTTCGGCGGCATGGCCCCGAACAGTGTGCGCCCGGTAAAGATCAGATCCTTCCGCTTGAGGTATTTCTCGCGGTCCACGATAAAATATTCCTGCTCCACACCCACCGACGGCTTTACCTTGCGGGACGTGGTGTTCCCCAAAAGCCGGAGCAGGCGCAGGGCCTGGGTCTGTATGGCCTCCATGGAGCGAAGGAGCGGCGTCTTCTGGTCCAGAGCCTCGCCCGTGTAAGAGCAGAACGCGGTGGGGATGCACAGGATGGCCCCCGCCTCGTCCTGGCGCACAAACGCCGGGGAGGTGCAGTCCCAGGCCGTGTAGCCCCGCGCCTCAAAGGTGGCGCGCAGGCCCCCGGACGGGAAAGAGGACGCGTCCGGCTCGCCCTTGATCAGCTCTTTTCCGGAAAACTCCATCTGCACGGAGCCGTCGGGGAGCGGCGCTGTGATAAAGGCGTCGTGCTTCTCCGCCGTAAAGCCCGTCAACGGCTGAAACCAGTGGGTGTAATGGGTGGCCCCCTTCTCAATGGCCCACTCCATCATGGCTCCCGCCACCACCTCGGCGATCATGGGATCCAGTTCTTTTCCATCGTCAATTGTCTTGTGCAGTTCCCGGTATACCTTCTTGGGCAGCTTCTCCTGCATCACTTTGTCGTTAAACACATTTTCGCCGAACAATTCGGCCGCGCTCACATATTCGTCCATAGTTCCTCCCTGTATTCCTGTTTCCACAACTACGGTACATCATAGCGTATTTCAGGCGGAAATGCAAGTACTTCGGTTTTC
>CANRIR010000041.1 GCA_947630735.1 uncultured Marvinbryantia sp. | reverse complement strand
GGCAGCACGGAAGCGACGGAAACCGGAAGCGGCAGCACGGAAGCGACGGAAAGCGGAAACGGCAGTACGGAAGCGACAGAAAGCGGAAACGGCGGCACGGAAGCGACGGAAAGTGGAAACGGCGGCACGGAAGCGACGGAAAGCGGAAACGGCAGTACGGAAGCGACGGAAAGCGGAAACGGCGGCACGGAAGCGACGGGGTCTGGAGATGGTGAAAGCAGCAGTGGCCAGGGCGTTCTGGAGATCAGTGTGGCGGAACTGGAGACGACGGCCGTGGTTGCGTATCCGCGTGATATGATGACCTCTGCGGACGTAGTGATCGATCCGGAGACGGAGCCTGTTCTGACAGAACCGCTGCTCAGCCAGGAGATGCTGTATGAAGAAGAGCTGATCTTTGACCCGAGCATGGGCATGACGGTGGAGCAGTTTGACGGCATGAGCTCCGGAGTACCGGTGTCGGTAGCGGAGACGGAGGCGTCATTGCCGGTGCCGATGCCGATAGCGGAGACGGAAGAAACAGAATTGTCCCCGATGCCGGCGAATGCAGTCAATGGCGAGCTTACCGTATCCAACCAGGCGGATGGGAAGATACCTTTTGGCTATGTAGAATATACGGAGCCCGGCACTTATCAGTATGAGATCACGGAAGTGGTACCGGATGCGGAACATGCGAAGCCATATATTACATACGATTCTGGTAAATACGTGGTTACGGTCACGGTAGTTAAGCAGAGTGGAGTGCTGAGTCTGAAAGACATCACATATGAGCGCTTTGAAAATGAGGAGGCGGTAACGGGAGAGACAAAGGCAGAGGCAGAATTTACGAACAGGGATGACACCCCGACGCCGACCCCGACACCAACGCCGGGCACAAGTACGCCGGAACCGGAACCCACACCAACACCGAGCACAAGTACAAGTACGCCGGAACCGGAATCCACACCAACACCGGGCACAAGTACAAGTACGCCGGAACCGGAATCCACACCAACACCGGGCACAAGTACGCCGGAACCGGAATCCACACCAACGCCGGGCACAAGTACAAGTACGCCGGAACCGGAATCCACACCAACGCCGGGCACAAGCACGCCGGAACCGGGTAATACACCAAAGCCAGAGGCAACGCCCACGGCCACACCGACGGCAACGCCCACAGCTACGCCGACAGCGACGCCTACAGCTACGCCGACGGCGACGCCCACGGCCACACCGACGGCAACGCCTACAGCCACACCGACGGCAACGCCTACGGCGACGCCGGAGGCTACCCCCACGGCTATGCCGGAGGAGACGCCCAGCGCGGATCCGGAGGCTACTCCCACGGCCATGCCGGAGGAGACCCCAAGTGCGGATCCGGAGGCTACACCCACGGCAGCGCCGGAGGAAACCCCAGGCACAGTGCCGGAGCCCACGCCGGGCACGGTGACGGTCACCAAGTATCTGATCCTGCACGGGGAGGAGATCGCGGCGGAGAGCGATGTGTTCTATGTGTCGCTGTTCTTTGACGACGGATTTACGCAGATGGCAGTAGGGCCGGTTGCGGTGGAATTTAACAATTCGCATGTGGCAGTGCTGCAGTTCGGCGATCTGGGGACGGAGCAGATCTACTATCTGTGCGAGACGGACGCCTATGGCAATCCCATTGAGACTGGGACGACGTCGGACGGCACGGGCTATACGCCGTACTATCCGGCGGGCCAGATGATTTACGTGGATGCGCAGGGCAACGCGTCGTTCACGTTCAGCAACGAGTTCCAGCATCTGCCGGAGCACTACTACTGGCCGTCTGATCCGGACCGCACGCCTTCTCCCGCACCGGAGGAGACGCCGTCGCCCACACCGGAGGCGACAGCCACACCGGGAGCTGTTCCCACGGCCACGCCGTCGTCCTACCTGGGCGGAGGCGGAAGCACCGGGGAAGGCAGCACGGAGGCGGGCGGCAGTACATCGGCCGCGCCTGTCACGACAGGCGACGACACGCCGGTGGGCTGGCTGTTCGCGCTGATGGCGGTGTCCGCCGCGGTGTGCGCGTTCCTGGCCGACAGGCGCAGGAACGGCCGGAAGAGCGGATAAGGCGCTGCCCAAAAGATACGTTTCAGAAAAATTTACAGGAAAAAGAAAGAAAGCATAGAAGAGAGCACCTGCTTTGTGTTATGATGGAGTCTGAAAGACGAAGCTGACACGGGGCGGGTGCTCCCGCCGTTTCCGCGTCCGGCGGCAGAGCGCCGCTGAACTGCAAATGTGCAGAGAGAGGGTTGACTATGGACGAGATACAGACGCTTTACAAACTGATCGTGCTGACGATGCTGGACCGAGTGGATTTTGCCCTCACGAACAGCCAGATCTCCGCGTTCATCCTGGAGCAGCAGTACACGGACTATTTTACGGTGCAGGAGACGCTGTCCAACATGGTGAGGTCTGGGCTTCTGGAGGCGAAGACGGTCCGCAACAGCACCTACTACGAAATGACCAGAGGGGGCCGGGAGACCATCTCCTATTTCGGAAACGACGTGTCGGACGGCATTAAGGCGGATATCGCGGAATATTTTCAAAAGAACGGACTGCAGATGCGCAGCGAAAACGCTGTGCAGGCGGACTACGACCGGACCTCCGGCGGAGAATTTACGGCCCGGCTCACGGTGAAGGAGAAGGACTCCGTGCTGGTGGAGGTGGCCCTGACGGTGCCGTCGGAGCAGCAGGCCATCTTGCTGTGCGACAACTGGAAGAAAAAGAGCCAGCAGATCTACAGTTATCTGATGAGCGAGCTGGCGTAGACGCGGAAGGGACGGCCTATGAAGATCCTGCTTGCGGCGGTGAACGCCAAGTATATCCATGCAAATCCCGCCGTCTACAGCCTGGCCGCCTACGCGAAGGAGCACGGCGTCGGGCAGACGGGCGCGGTGGAGATCGCCGAGTTTACCATCAACCAGACGGACGGCGAGATCCTGCGGGGCATCTGGGAGAGGCAGCCGGACGTGCTGGCTTTTTCCTGCTATATCTGGAACCTGGAGCTCATCGAAAAGCTGCTGCCCGACCTGCCGCAGATCCTGCCGGATACGGATATCTGGATGGGCGGCCCCGAGGTCTCCTACGACTGCGAAGATTTTCTGGAGGCGCACCCGCAGGTGAAGGGCATCCTGGCCGGGGAGGGCGAGCAGACTTTCGCGGAGCTGGCTGCGTGGTATGAAAACGGCCGTCCCATGGAGGAGCTTTGCGGGATCCGCGGCCTGGTGTTTTGGGACGGCGCGGGCATCGTCCGCAATGAGAGGCGTCCTCTGCTGGATCTGGACGAGCTGCCGTTTTTGTACTGGAATCTGGAGTCCTTTGAGAACCGCATCATATATTATGAGAGCAGCCGGGGCTGCCCGTTTTCCTGTAGCTACTGCCTGTCCTCCATAGAAAAGAGCGTGCGCTTCCGCAGCGCCGGAAAAGTGAAGGAGGAGCTGCAGTTTTTCCTGGACCGGCGGGTCCCCCAGGTGAAATTTGTGGACCGCACGTTCAACTGCCGCCACAGCCATGCGCTGGAGATCTGGCGGTACATCCGTGACCACGACAACGGCGTCACCAATTTCCACTTTGAGATCGCCGCCGATCTTTTAAACGAGGAGGAGCTTGCGCTTGTGGGCAGCATGCGGCCCGGGCTCATTCAGATGGAGATCGGCGTGCAGTCCACCAATCCCCGCACTCTGGAGGCCATCCGCCGCGTGTCCGATCTCCGGAACCTGAGCCGCATTGTGGGAAGGCTGCAGGAGAACGCCAACATCCATCTGCACCTGGACCTGATCGCCGGGCTCCCCTTTGAGGACTATGAGAGCTTCGTGCGCTCCTTTAACGATGTGTACCGGCTGCATCCCGAGCAGCTTCAGCTCGGTTTCCTCAAGGTGCTGAAGGGCTCCGCGATGCACAAGAGCGCCGGGGAGTATGGCCTGCGCTATCGGAAAAACCCGGTCTACGAGGTGCTCGGCACCCGCTGGATCTCCTACCGGGAGCTGCTCGCGCTGAAGGATGTGGAGGAGATGCTGGAGATCTACTATAACAGCGGCCAGTTCGCCCGCACTGTGCGGCGCCTGGAGTCGGAATTTCCCCATCCCTTTGCCCTGTACGAGGCGCTGGCCGGGTACTGCGCGCAAAAGACGGGCGGGCAGAAGCAGTCGCGGCAGGCCAGGTTTGAGCTGCTGCGGGACTTTATCCGCGCGCGCACGGACGATCCCGTGTACGACGATCTGTTGCTTTTCGACGCCTATCTGCGGGAGAACTGCAAGAGCAGGCCCGGGTGGGCGAAGGAGCCGGCCGCGTACCGCGAGCGGATCCTGGCCTTTTATCAGCGCGAGGAGAAAGAGCGCGCGCTTCTTGTCGGGTATGCGGGGCGCAGCGCGAAGCAGATGATGCACATGACGCATCTGGAGCGCTTTGCGCATGACGTGGCCGGGGACTGCCGGCCGGGAGAACACTGGCTTTTGTTTGACTATCAGGTCCGGGACGCCCTGACGGGGGATGCGTCGGTGCGGGATGTGACGGGCCTTGTGTAAACCAGATGTAAACTTTTTAAAAATTTCTTGATAGATCGGGCAAAAAGGGATAGAATGAATTTGCCGGGGCCAAGAGCGCAGAACAGACTGAACGGCGCGGCCCGGCGCCTTTGAAAAATTTTTGATTGATCGGAAAGGAGCAGCTGCGGGCGGTTTTTCAATTTTTCTTTGCGGCGCAAAAACAGCGTCGCAAGTGGAACCGGATCTGCGGCATGGTAAAAACTATGAAGAACAAAAAGAAACAGCGCATCATCGCGGGCGTCATCGCCATCGTGGTTATTTTGGCAATGGTGATCACCACAATTATCGGGGCGTTCTTATAAGGCTTGCAGGGGGTCGTAAGGGAATGAAGATAAAGAAAAAACTGACCGCCGCGGTTTTTCTGGCCTTCCTGTCGGTGGGGACCGCGGGCGCGGCTGAGGAGGCCCGCATCGAAAAGGGAATCTACATCGACGACATGGATATGTCCGGCCTCACCTATGAGGAGGCGGAGGCGAAGGTGGAAGACCGCATCGAGCAGATCCGCTCACAGATCATCCACGTGAAGGTCGGCAAAGACGACGTGCAGATCGAGGCCGGCAAGCTTGGTCTTCGCTGGGACAATAAGGACGTGGTGGAGAAGGCGTTTTCCTTCGGGAACCGCGGGAACGCTATCAAGCGCTATAAGGACCAGAAGGATCTGGCCAGGAGTTCGCAGATCCTGCCGTTTACCTTCAGCGCGGAGGAAGGCGTGCTGCGCAAGTTTGTGGAGGAAGACTGCAAAAAGTATGAAAAGAAAGCGCAGGAGGCCTCCATCTCGGCGGACGGCAACGGCGGGTTCGACCTGCAGCCGGGCGTGACCGGGCAGGTGATCAACGTGGACGAGTCCGTCAAGATCCTGGAGGATTTTATCGCGGGCGGCTGGCAGGGCGAGGAGGCCGAGGTGTCCCTCGCGGTGGAGCTGGATGAGCCGAAGGGGACCAAGGAAGATCTGGAGACGATCCAGGATCTTCTGGGCACCTTTACCACCTGGTACGGCACGGATTCCGGGCGCAACAAGAACGTGGAGCGCGGGGCGGAGCTGATCAACGACCATGTGGTGTACCCGGGCGAGACTTTTTCCGTCTGCGAGCACCTGGTGCCCTTTACCGCGGAGAACGGGTATGAACTGGCTAACGAATACGCCATGGGAACGGTGGTGCAGGGCTACGGCGGAGGTATCTGCCAGGTTTCCACCACGCTCTACAACGCGCTTCTGCGGGCGGAGCTGGAGATTGTGGAGCGCCACAACCACACCATGACGGTAAACTATGTGGATCCGTCCATGGACGCCGCCATCGCGGAGGGGAACATGGATCTGGTGTTCCGCAATAATCTGGACACCCCCATCCTGATCTCGGGCTACGCCTACGGCGGGGAGCTCACGTTTTCCATCTGGGGAAAGGAGACCAGGCCGGAGGGGCGGACGGTGTCCTTCTATTCCAATGTCTCCAATTCCAGCGTAGAGGGCGGCACGCGGCTCTACGCGGCACCGGACCAGCCGGTGGGCTACTTCCATCTGGTGTCTGCCGGGATGACCGGAATGTCGGCGGAGGCCTATAAAGAAGTTACTTATAACGGGGAGACTACGGTGGAGCAGATCAATTCCAGCGTCTACGAGGCCACGCCCACCACATACGAGGTGGGAACCCTGGGAGCGTCGGACGCGCTGCTCGCGGCCATATACGCCAACGATCTGGCGGCTGCGCAGGCTGCGGCCGCAGGCGGGATCCCGCAAACGGAGACGCAGACTTCGGAGACACAGGCCACGGAGACGCCTGCCACAGATACGCCGGTGACGGATGTGCCCATCACGGACACGCCGATGACAGATGTGCCGATGACGGACGCGCCGGTCGTGGATCCGGGCGGAGAGGTGTACTGGGGCGACACGCCCACGGATCCGGGCGTGGTCACCTGGTAGCGGGGGAATGATGAGAACCGGAAAGATAGCGGAGAGCGTGCTGAAGCGCTCTGTCCTGAAATACTGCCGGGAACCGGAGCCAAAACTCTTGCAGGGAGCTGGCGTCGGCGCGGACTGCGCGGTGTTTGCCGCGGGCAGCGAGAGCCTGTCCGGTGCGGTTTCTGCGGCATTGATCGATCAATTGATAAAAGTGCGTTATTGTCTGGAGCATGCCGTGAACAATCTGGCATGCTCCGGCCATGTGGCGGCGTGGGCGCTGCTCGGCGTCCTTCTTCCTGAGGATGCGCCGGAGGCGTTTCTTGGGGAGCTGATGGCCGAGGCAAAGAGCGTGTGCAGCGGGCTGCACGTGGCCATAGCGGGCGGCCACACGGAAGTGACGGACGCAGTGCAAAAGCCTTTCCTGACGGCGACGGCCCTCGGCGCGCCGGACGCGTGCGCCGCAAATTTAACCGGCCTTCGCCCGGGCATGGATCTTTTGGTGATCGGCGATGTGGGAAGGGAGGGCGCGGCGCTTCTTGCAGAAAGCGGAGAGGCTGCGCTTCGCGAGCGCTTTCCTCTGGATTTTGTGGAGGAGGCAAAGAAACTGGGCGGCAGCGTGTCTGTGGCGCGGGAGGCCCTGGCGGCTGCCCGGCTCGGCGCGGCGGCGCTGCACGACGTGTCCCAGGGAGGCGTTTTCGGCGCGCTCTGGGAGATGCTGGAGGGCGCAAAAGCAGGCATGGAGGCGGATCTTCGCAAGATCCCCATCCGGCAGGAGACCGTGGAGGTCTGCGAGTTTTTCGGAAAAAATCCCTACTGCCTTCTCTCAGGCGGGGCGTTGCTCGCGGCGGCGGAAAACGGAAGGGAGCTTGCGGCCCGGCTGCGCGCGGAGGGGATCAGTGCGGCGCTTATCGGAAGGACGACGCCCGGGAACGGCTGCATCCTGCGAAACGGCGAGGAGACACGCTTTCTGGACCGCCCGGCGCAGGATGAGATATACCGGTCGGGACAGAAAGATGAAGTGCGGCGGGGAGCCGTCGGCGCAGTGACAGATTAGAAATTATGGGGAGGAAAAAGACGAGATGGCGATGAACGTGGTGCTCTTGGAACCGGAGATTCCGTCCAACACGGGAAATATAGGGAGGACCTGCGTGGCCACGGGCAGCAGGCTGCACCTGATCGAGCCGCTTGGCTTCCGCCTGAATGAAAAGGCCATCCACCGGGCCGGGATGGACTACTGGGATCAGCTGGACGTGACGCGCTACATCAACTTTGAGGAATTTCTGGAGAAAAATCCGGGCGCGAAGCTGTATATGGCGAGCACCAAAGCGCCGCGCAGCTACACGGACGTGCACTATGAGCCGGACTGTTATCTGATGTTCGGAAAAGAGAGCGCCGGCATCCCGGAGGAGATTTTGCTGCGCTACCAGGAGAGAGCGGTGCGGATCCCCATGGTGGAGGGGACGCGCTCTTTGAATCTGGGAAATTCCGTTGCCATTGTGCTGTACGAGGCGCTCAGGCAAAACGGGTTTGCGCAGATGGAGCTGTCCGGCCGTCTGACAAAGTTTACGTGGAAGTGACGCTGAATTTGTAGCCCACGCCGCGCACTGTATCTAAAGACCATGCTGCATGGTCTTTTATTTTTTGCCGGATGCGCTTCACATGCACATCCACCGTCCGGGAATCCACAATGCTGTCGTACCCCCAGATGCTGTCCAGAAGCTGCTCCCGCGAGAACACGCGGTTGGGGGAGCTGGCAAGAAAATACAAGAGCTCCAGTTCACGGGGCGGCATTTTCACGGCCGCTCCGTCGCACAGGACGGTGTAGTTGGTCAGGCTGACCGAGAGCTGCGGGTACTCCACGGCTTTGACGGCGGCATCGGCCGGCCCGCCTGCGGGCGGCTGTGCGAGGTAGCGCCTCCAGACGGCCAGGATCCGGGCTGTCAGCTCCCGCATATCCAGGGGCTTTTCCAGAAAATCATCGGCGCCCGCGTTGAGGGCGCGCACCCGCTCCCCGGATCTCGCGCGCCCGGAAAAGAGCAGGAGCGGAACCGGGGACGCGCTCCGCACCTCCCGGCAGAAAGCCTCGCAGTCCGCGCTGACGGAAGCGTGAGTCACGGAGGAGGCTGTGGAACCGCCGGATTTCGCGGGTGTGCCAGCGAAACCGGAAGCAGCCGCAGAATTGCCGGATTTCGCGGATGCTCCGATGGAAGCGGAACCAGCGGGAGAATTAGCTGAGCCGTCCGCGGGCTGGGAGACGTCCGCCAGCAAAACATCCGGCCGGAGCGCATAAAGATCCCGCAGGGCAGCGGCGCGGTCGAAGTCCACATGGATCTCCGGGAAGGTGGACTTCAGATGGTCGCGCAGCTCTCTGGCATATCGTATATCGCTCTCCAGGATCAGGATTTTTTGCGGGTTCTTCATAAACTGCCTCGGTTTCCGGTGCCGCGGGCCCTTCCGGGCCCGGCATCATCCGTTTTTAAAGGTAACAATGGTAACGCCTGCGTCGCCCTCGCCAAATTCGCCCAGGCGGTAGGACTCCACATATTTCTGGCGGCGCAGATAGTTGTGGACGGCTTTTCGCAGCGCCCCGGTTCCCTTGCCGTGCACGATGCGCACGCTGGGCATGTGGGAGAGGTAGGCGTCGTCCAGATATTTGTCCAGCTCGGCGAGCGCCTCGTCCGTGGTCTTGCCGAGAAGGTTCAGCTCCGTGCCGACGCTCTGGGACTTGGACATCTTGATCTTGCCCGCGCCCGTGCGGTGCTGGTAGGGCTGCTCCGTCTCCAGATCGGAGATGAGCTCCAGATCCTTGATGTTTACCTGCGAGCGCAGAATACCCATCTGCACGAACAGATCGCCCTTCGCGTTGGGCAGGGTGCTGACGGTGCCTTTCAGATTCATGCTCAGCACGCGCACGCTGTCCCCCAGGTGCAGGTCTTTGGCTTCCAGCGCCCTGCCGGCCTTCCGGGCATTTTTCAGGGCCAGGTTCTTCTCCACAGAGGACATCTTTTCCCGCAGGCGGGAGCGCTCCGCCTCCATCTCTTTGACGGAGAGGGTGTCCGCGCCGTATTTGTGGAAATTCTTGATGGCGGCGTCCGCGTAGTCCTTGGCCTCCCGCAGGATGGCGTGGGCCTTCTCGCTGGCCTCCCGCAGGATGCGCTCGCGGCTGGCGTCCAGGGTGTCCTGCTTCTGCTCCAGACGGCTTTTCAGACGCTCAATCTCGGCCTTGTAGCGGTCGATCTGCTCGCGCTCCCGCTCGATGGTAACGCGGCTGTCCTCCAGGTGGCTGATGAGGGTTTCAAAATCCTCGTCCTGCTGGGAGAGCTGCGTGCGCGCCTCCTCGATGATGTCCTCGGGAAGCCCCAGTTTGGAGGAGATGGCGAACGCGTTGCTCTTCCCGGGGATGCCGATGAGCAGCCGGTAGGTGGGACGCAGGGTTTCCACGTCAAACTCGCAGCAGCCGTTCTCCACGCCGGGGGTGGTGAGGGCGTACACCTTCAGCTCGCTGTAATGCGTGGTGGCCATGGTGCGCACGCCCAGGCGGTGCAGGCTGGAGAGGATGGAGATGGCGAGGGCGGCTCCCTCGGTGGGGTCTGTGCCCGCGCCCAGCTCGTCAAAGAGCACCAGCGAGCGCTCGTCGGCCTGCTTCAGGATGGACACAATGTTGGTCATGTGGGCGGAAAACGTGCTCAGGCTCTGCTCGATGCTCTGCTCGTCGCCGATGTCCGCGAACACGTCCGCGAAGACGGCCAGCTCGGAGCGGTCGAAGGCCGGGATGTGCAGACCCGCCTGCCCCATGAGGGTAAAGAGCCCCACCGTCTTCAGGGAGACCGTTTTTCCGCCGGTGTTGGGGCCCGTGATGATCAGCAGGTCGAAGTCCCCGCCCAGACGGATGTCGATGGGGACGACGGTCTTTTTGTCCAGCAGGGGATGGCGTCCCTTTTTAATGTTGATGACGCCCTCCTCGTTGAAGACGGGCTCGCTCCCGTTGTAAGAGCGGGAGAGCTGCGCCCGGGCAAAGATAAAGTCCAGCCTGGTAAGGAGCGCCAGGTCGTTTTCGATGGCTTCCAGATCCTGGGCCGTGCGGCTGCTGAGGTCCGCCAGGATGACCTCGATCTCCTTCTCCTTTTTCAGTTCCAGTTCCCGCAGCTCATTGTTCAGCCGGATGACGGCCATGGGCTCTATAAAGAGGGTGGAGCCGGTGGAGGACTGGTCGTGGATCATGCCCTGCACTTGGCCGCGGTACTCCGCCTTCACCGGCAGGCAGTAGCGCCCGTTGCGCATAGTTACCACGGGATCTTGCAGGTAGGCGCGGGCGGAGCCGTTTACCATCGAATTTAACTGGGCGTGCACCCGGTCGTTCATCTGCCGCATGGAGCGGCGGATGCCGCGCAGAGTGGGGCTGGCGTCGTCACTGATCTCCTCCTCGGAGGGAATACAGCGGCGGATCTCGCGGGCCAGAGGCGTGAGGGGCTGCAGGGCGTCAAACATCACGTCCAGCGCGGTGGGCTCGCTCTCCGCATTCTCCTTTCGCGCGTAGGCCTTCACGCGGCCGCACACCTCCAGCACCTTGCAGACGGCCAGAAGCTCCTGCGGGCTTAAAATACTCCCCACCTCCAGCCTCTTCAAAGAGCCGCGCACATCCGTGATGCCGGAAAAAGACACGCTTCCCTTCTGAAAAATAAGGGCTACCGCCAGGCTGGTCTCCTGCTGTAGCGTGCGGATCTCCTCTATATCCGAAGACGGCATCAGGCTGCGGCACAGCTCCTTCCCCAAAGGAGATCCGGCCAGCTCCGCGAGCCGTTCAATAATCTTGTGATACTCTAAAGTTTTAAGGACTTTCTCATTCATAAAGATCCACCTTCCTTTCGCTTAGTGTACCACAGAAACGGGCATCCTGCAAATTCATCTTGTTATTGTCCTTTGAATTAGTTATAATGTACGAAAAGGGCAGAGCCGGATGCACCGAAGGACATCTGCCGTGCTTGCACGGTCAGATGGAAAGAGGAGCATACGGCGAGCGAAGCGAGGGAGGGAAACGTAAGTTTCCCGAGCTGCCCGAAAAAATAGGGGGTTTTTTTATTGCGGCGTCAGATATCTATTTTATTGCTGTTCTGCTTTCTGCTTACCGGCCTGCGCGCGGCGGCCGAGGAGGGCAGTATCGCGCCCGCCGGGGAAGGCAATCTCGCACCTGTCGGGGAGCTGTCGGCCGTCGGCTATGATGAGGAAGAAGCGATCATCTCCGACGAGGAGGGCAATATCGGGAAGCCGGCCGAAGCGGGAACCATCACGCCCGGCGGAGAGGGCAGCTTCTTTTATAACAATACAGGCTTTATCAACTCCGAGACCTATCACGGGGAAGTCTACTACGATTCCAACGAGAGCTTCATCGAAGTGATCGGGGAGATCGCCAGGGAGGACATGAAGTGCAGCGGCATTCTGGCCTCCGTCACGGTGGCGCAGGCGATCCTGGAATCCGGTTTTGGGACAAGCAAGCTGGCCACGGAGGCACATAACCTGTTCGGCATCAAGGCGTCCTTGTCCGGCAACAACTGGGAGAACAGCACCTGGGACGGCGTGAGCACCTTCCGGGCGCGCACGGCCGAGCAGACAAAAAGCGGCGTGGAGTATTACATAACGGCGGACTTCCGCGCATATGAAAGTATAGTGGATTCCGTGGGCGACCACTCCGCCTATCTGATCGGCGCGGTGAACGGCGACCACTACCGCTACGACGGGCTGCAGTACCAGACGGACTACCGCACGGCGGCGCAGATCATCAAGAGCGGCGGTTACGCCACGGATGTGAAATATGTGGATAAATTATGCAGCCTG
Organism: uncultured Marvinbryantia sp.; assembly: GCA_947630735.1. Classification (GTDB taxonomy): domain Bacteria; phylum Bacillota; class Clostridia; order Lachnospirales; family Lachnospiraceae; genus Marvinbryantia. The sequence goes on along the minus strand of CANRIR010000041.1, from coordinate 10,342 downwards.
ATCGAAACTTACGATCTGACCAGGTTTGACGAGGAGTAGAGGCATGAAGTATATCGCAATGTTAAAAGAGGGCGACCGGGTGGGGGACATTTACCTGTGCAAGCACAAACAGTCCGCCGTGACCAAAAACGGCAAGGCCTATGAGAATGTGATCCTGCAGGATAAAACGGGCACCATCGACGCCAAGATCTGGGAGCCAAATTCCAACGGCATAGAAGAATTTGAGGCCATGGACTATGTGGACGTGGTGGGGGATGTCAATAATTTCCAGGGCACCCTGCAGCTCTCCATCAAGCGGGTGCGCAGGGCCTCGGAGGGAGAGTACGACCCCGTGGACTACCTGCCGGTCTCCGAGAAGGACATAGACGGGATGTACCGGGAGCTGACGGACATCCTGAACACGGTGGAGAATCCTTATCTAAGCCAGCTGATCGGCATGTATTTTCGCGGCAACGAGGCGTTTGAGCGCGCGTTCAAATTTCACTCCGCGGCGAAGGCCGTGCACCACGGCTTTGTGGGCGGGCTTTTGGAGCACACGCTGGGCGTGCTGCGGCTCTGCGATTTTTACGCCGGGCAGTACCCGGATCTCAACCGGGACCTGCTCCTCACGGCGGCGGCGTTTCACGACATCGGCAAGATGAAAGAGCTCTCCGTGTTCCCGGAGAACGACTACACGGACGACGGCCAGCTTCTGGGCCACATCTTTATGGGCGCGGAGCTGGTGCGGGCGGGCATTCGCCGCATCCCCAACTTCCCAAAGAGGCTGGGTTCCGAGCTCTGCCACTGCATTCTGGCGCACCACGGCGAATTGGAGTTCGGCTCCCCGAAAAAGCCCGCGCTCATCGAGGCGGTGGCGCTTTACATGGCGGACAACACGGACGCCAAGATGGAGTCGTTCCACGAAGTCCTCAAAGGCGCGGGGGACAACAGCGGCTGGCTGGGCTTCAACCGCCTGTTTGACTCCAATTTGAGAAAGAGCAGCAGATAACACGGGGCTGTGCAAAAAGAACCGGAGGCGGTCCGACCGTTTTGCACGGCTCTTTTTTTGTTCCGCGCTAAAAGGTAAGAAGTCGCAGAAAAATATGCTTGACACAACCATCTTTCTAGTGTACTATGTACCTAGCACACAGGTACAGTACAGACAGCCTCACTCCAGCCGGTGCAGAGAAAACAGATGTTTCGGATAGGAGACCACTATGGATTATAACCCGTCAATCCCCATTTATTTACAGGTAATGATGTCGATTAAGCGCGATATTGTGACAGGCAGGCTTGCGCTGGGCGAGAAGCTGCCGTCCGTGCGGGACCTCGCGCTGCAGTACACCATCAACCCGAACACGGCGAACCGCGTGTATAAAGAGCTGGAGAGCGAACACGTCTGTTTTACGCGCCGCGGAATGGGAACCTTTGTGACGGAGGACGAGGGCATGGCGGCGCAGATGAAGGCCGCGATGGCGCAGGAACTGGTAGACGAATATCTGAAGGGAATGCAGAAACTCGGCATCTCCGCCGAGGAAGCGGTCCGCCTGATCGAGAAAGGACGGGAAGATGCAGCGGACCAAACGGAAAACGGGCCGTGAAGGATTGCGGGAGTACATTGGGCGGAATGGAAAACAGAAAAAATAGAAGGGAGAGCAACATGTTAGAGTGCAGGGAAGTCACAAAAAAATATGGGAGGAAGACGGCGGTGGACGGCGTTTCACTGAAACTGGAACCCGGCAGGATCTACGCCATGCTGGGGCCGAACGGCAGCGGCAAGACCACCCTCATGAAGATGATCGTGGGGCTGGCAAAGCCCAACAGCGGCGAAATCCTCTACAATGGCAGCCCGGTGGGCGTTGCGAGCCGCAGGGAGATCGCCTATATGTCCACGGAGCCGTATTTCTATGCGTGGATGACAGCTGGGGACGTGGGAAAATACTACCGCGACTTCTTTGAGGATTTTTCCATGGAGCAGTACGAGCGGCTGCTGTCCCAGATGGAACTGACAAAAGATCTGAAGGCGAAAACACTTTCCTCCGGCATGATGGCGAAGCTGAAGATTGCCGTTACCATGGCGCGGAAGGCGAAAATATATCTGCTGGACGAGCCTTTAAACGGCATCGACCTGCTGGCGCGAGACGAGATTGTCCGCTGCGTGCTGGACGCCGCGTCGCCGGATGTGACGCTGGTGGTCTCCAGCCATCTGGTGGACGAACTGGAGAAAGTGGCGGATACGGCCATCTTTATGAAAGAGAGTCATCTGGTTTCCGTGTGCGGCATCGATGAGATGCGGGAGCAGAGCGGAAAGTCGGTGGCGGATCGGTACCGCGAAATTTACGGACACGGAGGTGTGGAGCAATGAGTAAATTGATGAAATATGAATTTCGGAAAAACCTTCTCTCCAAGCTGGTGCTGCTGGCCTTCACGGCCGTTGGGGAGGCGGCGTTCCTGCTGGGCCTTTTCCTGAAGTGGGAGAACGGCCTTGTTATCGGCATCAGCACGCTGATGATCTGCGGCATGTTCGGCATATTGTATGTGGGCATCGAAAGTCTGGTCACATTCCACCGGGATCTGAACACAAAGCAGAGCTATATGTTGTTTTTGACACCGCGCAACAGTTTCCAGATCCTGGGCGCAAAGGTGGTGGAAAACGGCCTGACCATTTTTCTGACCGGCCTCTTTTATGCGCTCCTGACATTTTTGGATTTTACCGTGGCGGCCATCCGCATCGGACGCATCAAAGAATTTATAGACGTCATAAAAAATGTGTTGGAAAACTTCAGCGTGAGCGTTACGGTACACTCCGAGGATATTCTGATCGTCTTCCTGGCGATACTGGCTTCCTGGATCATGACTCTGGCCATAGGCTATCTGGCCATCGTGCTGTGCGCGACGGTCTTTGCGGGGAAGCGTTTAAGCGGGCTGATCAGCTTTGTGTTCTTTCTGCTTCTGAGCTGGGGCGTGACCTCCCTGTTTAATGTTCTGCCGGATCCGGAGACAATGATGATGCAGAATCTGCTGTCGATGGGCTATTCCTTCGCCATCGCGCTGGTGCTGTACGGCATCACGGGCTGGGTCATGGAGCGGAAGCTGAGCGTATAATGATGTGCCTGGGGGCAAAACGGGGGATGCTGAGGGAATCTTAACATTCTGCCGGAACCGAAAACCGTGATGCAGCAAAATCTGTTGTTGATAGACTATTTCTTTGTCAGCGCATTGGTGCTGTACGGCGTCACGGGCTGTGTTATGGAGCGGAAATGTCCTGCCTGCAGGCAAATCGAAGGAAAGTTACGGGAATATTTCGTGCAAAACAGGAGGATGGGATGGAAAAAAACGATATGGTATCGCTTACCATAGAGGATATTAGCGCGGAAGGTTTCGGCGTGGGGCGCTTTGACGGCATGGCGTTTTTTGTGAAGGACACTGTGCCCGGGGACGAGGTGGAGGCCAGCGTGACGAAACTGAAAAAAACCTATGGCTACGCGCGTCTGACGAAAATCTTAAAGCCCTCGCCCCATCGGGTCAAGGCCGTCTGTCCGGTGGCCCGCAGCTGCGGCGGCTGCCAGATTCAGGAAATGTCCTACGAGCAGCAGCTTGTCTTTAAAGAAAACAAGGTGCGCGGCAATCTGGAGCGCATCGGGAAGTTTACGGACATTCCCATGGATCCCATCATCGGCATGGAGAATCCGTTCCACTACCGCAACAAGGCCCAGTTTCCCATTGGCCTGGACAAAAACGGAAACATCGTGGCGGGATTTTATGCCGGCCGCACGCACACGATCATAGACAACCGCCGCTGCTGTCTGGGCGCGGAAGTCAACGAGCGGATCCTGGACATTGTGATCGCCCACATGGAGGCGGAACACATTTTGCCCTACGATGAAAAAACAGGCCGGGGCCTGGTGCGCCATGTGCTGATCCGCGTGGGCTTTGCCACAGGGCAGATCATGGTGTGCCTTGTCGTCAACGGAACTGACCTGCCGGGTGCGGAGAAACTGACGGACGCCCTTCGCGCCATCGAGGGCATGACAAGCATCTCCCTGAATTTCAACCGGGAGAACACGAACGTCATACTGGGCAGGGACGGGAAACTGCTCTGGGGAAAAAATTATATTGAAGATTTTATCGGCAATGTGAAATATCAGATCTCGCCCCTCTCCTTCTTCCAGGTAAACCCGGTGCAGACGGAGAAGCTGTACGGTCTCGCCCTGGAGTACGCCGGTCTGGACGGCGGCGAGACGGTGTGGGACATGTACTGCGGCATCGGGACCATCTCGCTTTTTCTGGCGCAGAAGGCCGGAAAGGTGTACGGTGTGGAGGTGGTGCCGCAGGCCATCGACGACGCCTGCCGCAACGCGAGGATCAACGGCATCGACAACGCGCAGTTTTTTGTGGGCAAGGCGGAGGAAATCCTTCCGTCCATCTATCAGCGCCACCGCATCCACGCGGACGTGATCGTGGTGGATCCGCCGCGCAAGGGCTGCGACGCGGCGCTGCTGAACACCATCATCCGTATGCAGTCGCCCAAAGTGGTGTACGTGAGCTGCGACAGCGCCACGCTGGCCAGGGATCTGCGCATTCTGTGCGATCACGGATATGCGCTGACGAAATGCCGGGCGGTGGACATGTTCCCGATGACGGGGCATGTGGAGACCGTAGCATTGATGACGAGAACCGACGTCGCAAAGGGCTGAAATGTACTGAAATAAAGGGATTCCGAGGTTTGCCCCCAAAAACCGGCGGCAGCCCGGAATCCCTTTCAAACTTTTTCACTATCTATCCTATACACAGAAACTGCCAAAACGCGAGGCTACGGGTTAGATATTTGCTTGGCGAGGCTACAGGTTAGATATGAAAGAGAATAACAACAAACTACAAGAAACAGCAAATAACAATAAATGTTCACAAGAAACGCATTGAAAATCGCATCAAACTGTGCTATACTGATATGGTAATTAGGTTTAGATTGCGATTAAGGAGGTTCTCCCATGGCCGAAATGACAAATGATAAAGCAGCCGATCCGTATCTGCCAGCATTTTTTCACGGGAGATCTTTGCGGGTTCATCCGTGATCGTAACCGCGAAGGGCATCCCCTTCGCCCGCACAAAAGCGTTGGCGAAGATGTTAAAAGCAGTGGAAGTGGTCATACCCAGCTGATTGCAGATGGCACTCATTTGCGCCTTCACCTCAGAATCTATACGAAAAGTCATGTTTGTATCCATGGCGTTGCCTCCTTGCACTACGATTATAGTACATATTATGTGCAAAGTCAAATCGTTTCATTCAGGCCCCGTTTGCTTGTGTTGCTTCTGCAAGTCCTATTGTCTGCGGCACACAAGGGTGCCCACGATCCCCGAAAATGATAACTTTCTGATGTCTCTCCCATCCTGACGTTGACGATCGCAGAAACGACAGTATCTTTCCGACCGGCTTCGCTGCCGATGGTTTTCCTATCATGGCCGCAACAAATTCGGGCATACAATTTGCTTATGGCCGGATTTGTTCAAAATATCCCCAGTTTCATTCCAAAAACATTCCCAGACCGGCAATAAATAAAAAGTTACCGTTGTTGATATAGTATCAACAACGGTAACAGATTTGGTGCGAGTGCTGATAACGGATTTCATAAAACAATGAATTAACCGGCAGAAACACACATATTTCATCTCGCACACATACAGCTTCTTTAGAATTTTATTCGCACATTCGATTTTTACTGGCCTCTCCGTTACAATGATAGCACAAGGAGGGCAGAATATGAAACAAAAATATCATCTTGCAATGGATGATGCAGAGCGGCGGCTTCTCATTGGAAGTCTGAATGATCTGCGCAGCAGGCTCATCGCAGAGGGCAGATATGCCGACGCTGTTGACGAAGCGCTGCTGAAAATCATCGGTGCAAAGCGCAAGAAGTTCAAGGTCGTATACACGGGATGAATGGAGGGAAGCACAATGACGGAGTTTGAAAAGTTGGGCGGCACATACCGACAGGTGGGTGATTATTATCTGCCGAATCTTGAGATTGATAATCAAATCAAGGTGCAAATTGGTGTTTGGGGACAGCGACACCGGCGATTTTTGAAGGAGAACCACCGGGTGAGATACTACAATCTGTTGACCACCGGGACGCTGAACGATTATCTTGCCGAGATAGAGTCTCGGGCACAGGCGATGTTTGATATGCTTGTGAGGGAACTATCCGAAAAAGAAAACTTGACCGAAAAGCTCAAAGCAAGTGACCCGATGGAATGGGTCAGGCGGAGCAATAACCTCCGCAATCGAGCTACAGAAATCGTAAATGCAGAGGTCATTTTCGTGTGAGCAGCAACAGAATTTGATCGGAATCAGAGGCGCAGTCAGATGCAGGTAAGCACCGGCTGCGCCTCTTTCTCGTTGCGCTGAAATAGTCTGCATTATCTTAGCGAGCAGACTGTTTTTACTCCTATCGGAGCCAAAGCAGTACGGCTGCTCCCGATGCCTGTGTCATCTTAGCGAGCAGTGCCTTTTTACTCCGTTCTGCCGAACTGCGCAAAAGGCCTCGTTAGGGACACCCTAAGACCCATTTATCCGATGCCGAAGAATCGATCGAAGAAACCCTTCAGTTTATCAATGATGGTCTGCTTCTTTGCTGCACGGTTTCCACCGCCGAAGCGGGAGATTGGCGGCATCAGCCGGTCAATATCCGTGCCTGTCGTTTTGACAGAGCCGTCACGGAAGGCGCTCTCCATAAAGCGGCGAGTCTCGTCGTCTTTCAGGTTTTCCTCCTGAATGATTGCGACAAGCTGCCGTTCTTTTTCTTCGGCGACAAAGGTACGCCATTCCAGCATCACATCTGATACATCGTTGATTCCAGCAATGAAGGTTTCGATCAACGCCTTCTTACTGCGCAGTTCAGGACTGGCGTCCACTGCTTTGAGGATTGTGATAAGCACTTCCTTGTCATCGCAGTGAGAATCGTGGTATTTCTGCACCAAAAGCAGGATGTAATCTATATTGATCTCGATCTGCTTGATCAGTTCGATTTCAAAAACGATGTCATCGGTGATGTCCTCTTTTTCGCCACCGGGCTTGCGGTTTTTCCACTCATCCCGTAAGTCCTGATAGCGGCCAAGATAATCCTGAAAATCCCGCTCGCTCAAAATTTCGCTTCCGGCAAATTCGTCAAAGGAAGTCAGAAGGTTGCGCATACGCAAAATCGCACCGAACAGAACAATAAACTCCTTCTGCCGCTGTTCGCCGGTAATGCGTTCCTCTGTCAGCGGGAATTTCGTTGTCAGTTCCTCAATCATATCCTGGTAGCCGGGGTGATATTTTCCGTCGACATCCTCGTAGCCAAAGTAGTAATCCTTATAGCCACGCATCAGGACGATACCGCCCGCTTCCTTATCGCCAAACAGAGAAATTGCATCGTCGGTGCGCTTTTGCAGATTGCGGAAGCAAACGATGTTGCCGAATACCTTGATGGAATTGAGAATGCGGTTTGTGCGAGAATAGGCCTGAATCAGGCCGTGCATTTTCAGGTTTTTATCCACCCACAGCGTATTCAGCGTCGTGGCGTCAAAGCCGGTCAGGAACATATTGACCACGATCAGCAGGTCAAGTTCCTTGTTCTTCATGCTGCTTCGCCAACTCACCACATGCACAAATGAAGACCATGTTAGAAGAACAGTGGAATAATGTCTTTTCCTGACTGGTGGGCACAGCATCAAGAGTTATTCCTTGAAAAAATGGTACAAAAAATGCTCGTCAACTACGGCAACAAATTGACAACCTCGGCGACAAATGATATAATGATAATAGGCTGGTGTTGCAAATATCTGCGGTGGACGACGAATTCGCATCATCGATGGTTCAAAGAACTGTTTTTATCGATTTGTGAACCAACCAATGAGGCAAAACTATCGCATATTATCAGTGGCTTGCTGTAATAATGCTTAGTTTGAATATAAAGTACGATTTTTTAGTCGAATTGCTTCGCCGAATGATTCGACTAATGGCGGAGCTTACCCAAATGAATTACTGTTATTGTTTGTTCTGCGAAACCAAGAAATGTCAGCAGGTCGCAAATGCTTTAGAAAAGGCTGGAATTCATAGAGCGTTATCACCAAAAATAATCAAGCGCCAAAGAAGGCAGGGAAAGAATATTGATATTCTATTTGACTTGCTTCCGGGATATGTCTTTGTATATTCATCTGAACCTGTTGATTTATCCGCTATGATGGTCGAAGGCGTAATAAGAGCGCTTGGTTGCCCTGAGTGCGGTTTCTGCCTTCAAGGTTATGACCGTTTATTTGCAAACAAGATTTTTGAAACCGATGGCCTGATTAAGGCGATTAGAATAATACAAATCGGAGATGTAATACACATTGACGATCCGTTGTTTGCTGAATGTAATGGTGTGGTCCGCCATATTGATTACCGCAAAAAGAGAGCTAAAATTGAATTGCAACTGTTTAATGCCAATTGCTTTTGCTGGGTTGCGTGTGATGTAATCAACACCAACGGAAAAAAGTAGCTATTTGATAGTGTAAATTTATATGAAGGGAGATAACTATGGAACTATTAAGCAGCAAAAGGCGAGAACTTATCGACGCTCTAATAATTGAGTTACCTGTGTTGCGAGCAAGAATCGGTGCTTCTCAAGCTGACATTTCTGAGAGAATCGGTATCTCGAGGCAAACTTATAACGCAATTGAGAATGGGAAAAAGAGCATGAGTTGGACTGTTTTTTTAGCGCTCTATGCAGTATTTAGTAATGATGAACGAACACTACAGATGTTAAATTCAATCGATATTTTTAGAGAAAACTCTTCAAAAGAACACTGATTTCTTTTGGCTCAATAAATAGCTATTACGATTAATTGGAGGTAGATTATCGTGGGAACCAAGCTTCATCTTCAACTCGAAGATATTTATAGCGATCCTTATGGATTCACATATTCTGAAGTAGCAGAAACAATTGGAGAAGAACAAGCAGATAAACTCTATCATAATCTTTATTCAGGCCCAAATGGAAAAAAGCAAAGCACGATAAGGATTAAGGAAGTCTTTCGCGGTCCCGACACCCAAAAGTATGCATTTGAATTGTCTGACGGTTACTGTATAGAAACCGTCAGCATTAAACGAAAGACAGGCACAACCGTTTGTGTAAGCACCATGATTGGATGCCCTGTCGGATGCATTTTTTGTGCCTCTGGTAAAAACGGTTTTATTAGGAATCTTACCCCATCTGAAATAGTTCAGCAGGTTGTTTTGGTGAGCGGAAAAGTAAACCGGATTGTATTTATGGGAATGGGTGAACCGCTGTTTAATTACGACAATGTGATTAAAGCGATTCATATTCTTAGAGATCGGAAAGGTCTGAACTTTCCAACGGACGGGATTACCATCTCAACCTCTGGTCCTTTACCCCAAATGAAAAAAATTAGGGAAGAGCATTTGAAAATCCAGCTCACATTATCTTTGCATGCAACAAATCAACGTACAAGAAACTATATTATGCCCCATATGAAGGGCTATGATATCGAGGAGGTTGTCCAGTCAACGCTTTCGTATTCTGAGAGACACAATCGTACTGTTACCATAGCGTATTTATTAATTCCAGGCTTGAATGATCGCTTAAGCGATGTAAAACAGTTGGGAAGATGGTTTCGTGGCAAGAATGTTCTTATAAATCTTCTTCAATACAACGAAACTGATTGTAAGGTGGTCAGACGACCTAATAAGCAAGAATTAGTCGCTTTTCGTGATAAACTAAATGATGTTGGACTGACTGTGAAAATAAGAGAATCTCGCGGTGGGAGTATAAAAGCTGCGTGCGGACAACTCGTAAGCAAATTGAATCGCCGAACTGATTCTTCTAATGTTTCTAAAAAAACCAGTGGCTCGACGAAAAAAAATAGTTCATGCAGTTCAAGAGATAATTCCAGCAGAAATAAAACCAGCAAAATGCGTGAACGAAGAAAGGACTAACACCATTAAAGCATCTATTGCCTTTGATATTACCCGTGATTTATATGAGAGAGGCATGATATGAAATTATTTGCGGATATGCACGTTCATTCTAAATTTTCGATAGACGGAACGTCTACAATGGAAGAATACTGTTTGACTGCAGAAAAAACGGGTTCTAGGATAATCTGCTTCACCGAGCATGTGGATTTCAATTCTATGGAAAAAAACCTGTCTATCATTAAGGATAATAGAACTCAAAACTTTGTTGTTGACGATTACTTTTGCGAAATCAATCGTTTGCGGAAGAAGTATAGTTCATTAACCTTACTTATGGTTTTAAGAATTCTGACGAGGTTCTACTGATTCCTGTTAACTATATGGAGAGTATCACAAGCGCTTGCAATA
>CANRIR010000040.1 GCA_947630735.1 uncultured Marvinbryantia sp. | reverse complement strand
CCCTATCTATATAGTCCGTCTAATTCACGATATCTGGTATTACGCAGGAAATCGTGATGCATGCCGCCCATCGCACGCATGTCCTCTGTAGCATGATTCTGCGCCCGCATGAAAATCATACTGCGTATAATGGCGGGCGATTTATCATAATCGCAAAGCGATTATGATGTACAGCGTGCCATCGTGCGCAGCACGATTTTGCATGGCACGCATATCCTCTGTAGCACGATTCTACGCCCGCATGAAAATTATACTGCGTATAATGGCGGGCTGTCGCATATCTGTGAAACAGATATGCGACAAATCATGGCGTGCGTGTCCTTGTTGATTATAACACAGGATTTCAAATTTGTATAGAGCAAAAAGAACATTTGTTCGCCACGAATCCGACGGAATTTCCTATGGCACAAAGAGGAATCCTCTTGCCTGCCGGCAGAGCATTCCTCTTTTCAAGCACAATCTTTAATTATTATAAAGGAAAAATCAGTCCTCTCCTGTCAGACGGACCGTCTTGTATGTATGCCCCGTCGCCGGAAGAAATTTTTCTATCACATCCTTGGTCTTCATTTTCAGGCTGGATGTGCACACGCACGGGTGACAGCCAAGATATTCTCCCGCCAGCACATCCTCGTCGATCAGCAGCTGCACCGCGCCCTCCCTGTCATTCAGCAGTCCCATGATGCTGACCGCGCCGGGCTCGATGTCAAGATATTTCAGCATATCCTCCGGGCCCGCAAAGGACAGTCTGGAAGAGCCGATCTGCGCCGACAATTCTTTGGTTTTAAACTTCTTATCCCCCGGCATCATCAAAAGGTAAAAGCAGGTTTTCTGCCGGTTGCAGAGGAACAGGTTCTTGCAGATCACGACATCGAGCACCGCGTCGATCTCGTTGCACGCCTCCATATTATTTGCCGGTTCATGATCGGTCCGCTGGAACCTGATGCCCAGCGCATCCAGGTAATCATAGGTTCTGATTTCCCGGGGAAGCCTCCCCTCCGTATTTTCAGGTCTTCCGTCATACAATTCCATTGTCCAAAAACTCCTTTATTTCCAATCCGTCACTCTATATCCGGCTTAGGCGAAACACCGGCTTCCTCCGAGACATAGTTTCCATTCTTTTTGCGCCGCCGCACGCACTCGGTCAGCAGGTATTCGATCTGCCCGTTGACCGAGCGGAAATCATCTTCCGCCCACGCAGCAATAGCGTTGTACAATTTCACGGACAGGCGCAGGGGAACCTGTTTTTTATTCTGATCCGCCATATTAATACAGGCTTCCCGAATTTACAACCGGCTGCGCGTCGTGATTTCCGCAGAGCACTACCAGCAGATTGGACACCATCGCCGCCTTGCGCTCCTCGTCCAGTTCCACGATCTGGTTTTCATTCAGGCGTTCCAGGGCCATTTCCACCATGCCCACTGCCCCGTCCACGATCATCTTTCGTGCATCTATGATGGCCGACGCCTGCTGTCTCTGCAGCATCACGGCTGCGATCTCCGGCGCGTACGCCAGATAGGTAATGCGCGCTTCGAGAACCTCCAGCCCGGCGTCCGCCACCTTTACCTGGATCTCATCACGGATGCGCGACGCCACGGTCTCACTGGAGCCGCGAAGGCTGCCCTCGTCCGCCACGCCGTCCCCCGTGGTGTCCACGTTCGGCGCAATATCGTAGGGATATAAACGCACGATATTGCGCAGGGCGCTGTCGCACTGCAGGGAGAGATACTCTTTGTAGTTATCCACATTGAATACCGCCTTTGCCGTATCGACCACGCGCCACATAACGGCGATGCCGATCTCCACCGGGTTTCCCAGGCAGTCGTTGATCTTCTGGCGGCTGTTGTTCAGCGTCATGATCTTTAGGGAAACCTTTTTGTTAACCATCGTTACGCCGGAGACATCGTCCAGTTTGATCTGACGCGGGCCGCTGCTCACATCGCCGCTCTGGTTGAGCTTGGTCTTGGCCGCCGGATTAACTGCCACACAGAAGGGATTGACAAAGTAAAACCCTTCCTCTTTGATCGTCCCCACATATTTTCCAAACAGGGTAAACACCAGGGCTTCCTGCGGTTTGAGCACCTTCAGGCCCAAAAACAGGATCCAGCCAAAGGGCAGCCACAAAATACATGGGATCAGCAGCAAATAAAACTCCGATGCCGCCGCAACTGAAATGCCCGCCATAGACGCCACATAGAGAGCGATGGTAAGAAACAGCACCAGCATGCCATTTTTTTTGTTATTTAACACTTTTTCTGTCATATCCTTTCCTCCTCTGTCAAATATGATATCGTTATGATATCACACAGAAATCTTTATGTCAATATAAATGGCAAAGACCGGGAGATCCATTTTGCAGGACTGGGATATTCATTTAAATGGTATACGCGCGTAAAAACTGCGGCACCCTCCCTCTCGGGAGATCTGCGCCGCAGCTTTTTCATGTGCTTCTTTTTATGTACTTCTTTTTTTATAACTCTCTTTATGTCGTTTCTTCTCTGTATTTCTCTGATCCTACCATGCGCCGTGTCCGGCATGCCTCTGCCTTTGCGAATCTCAGTGTGTGCTCAGATATTTCTCGATGTCGTTCATGGCGGCCTCTTCGTCCACGCCTTCCGCTTCCACCGTAATCTTCTCGCCCGTCTCCAGCCCCAGGGTCATCATGCCCATAATGCTCTTGGCGTTTACGCGCTTGCCTTCCACCTCTACGTGGATCTTGCTGTCATACTGGCTGGCCACCTGTACCAGAAGTGCGACCGGCCTTGCCTCCAGACCATTGGAAATCTGGATCGTAATAGGTTTTTTAATCATAATTTCTCCTCCTTATTATCCCGCAATTCGCTGGCGATTTCACTGAGTTTTCTCAACCGGTGGTTCACACCGGATTTTCCGACCTGAGGTGTCAGAAGCATACCTAATTCCTTTAACGTCGCGTCAGGATGGGCCAGGCGGATGTGCGCCATCTGTGACAGCGCATCCGACAGCTCGCCGAATCCAATGGTGTCCCGGATATACCTGATGTCCTCAATCTGTTTGACCGAAGCGCTCACTGTCTTGTGAATGTTTGCGGCCTCACAGTTGACCTTGCGGTTGACCGTGTTTCTCATGTCTTTTAAAATGCGCACATTTTCCAGAGCCATGAGCGCATTGTGAGCCTCCATCACATTCAGGGCATCCGCGATCTGATCCCCCTCCTTCAGATATGCCACGAAATATTTTTTTCGCGGTATGATCCTGGCATCCAGCCGGAAGGCCGCCAGAAGGGACTGCACAAGCTGCGCCTCGGGCATGTTCGCGCAGGTAAATTCCAGATGATAGAATTTCTGCGGATCGCTCACCGAGCCCGCCGCGAGGAACGCGCCCCGCAGGAACGCGCGCTTGCAGCAGGTCTGCTGCACCACCAGGCTGTCCGGCAGCAGGATGCGCCCCGTCCCGGGGTTTTCCTCCCCTGTCAGCCTCGCCGCCTGCAGCACCTTGAGCGCGTCTTCCTGCCGCTTCACGCACACCGTGCAGACGCGGCTCCCGTGACCCTTATTCTGTCTTATCGAAAGCTCAACTTCTATATTAAATGTTTTTTTCAATAATGTAAAGTATTTTCTTGCAACTGACAAATTTTCCGTCTGGATTTTCAGACGATAACGCCCGAAATCCGACACGCACACCCCTGCGCCCAGGGTAAGCATCGCCGCAAGCTCCGCAATCCTGCAGTGCCGTGCGCCCAGCTTCTGCCTGGAAAGTTCTTCTTTGATCTCACTGGAGAATGACATAACTTTCTGCCTTAACCTCTATCATCTAACCTCATCGCGCGGTCCCGCAGCCAGGAATCCCGTGCGCCGTTCCGCGCTCACAACAACCCTGTACTGTCTCACGGCCAGGAATCCTGCGCGCCGTCCCGCGCTCACAGCCAGAAATCCTCTGCGCCGTTCCACGCTCACATCGGCCCCGTGCACTATCTCGCGATGTCCCTGTGCTCTATGTTGACGCTGTACTCCGGGTGCTGCCGGATCAGCTCGTAAAGCCGGTTTGCGATGGTTACCGAGCGGTGCCGCCCGCCGGTGCAGCCTATGCCGATTACCAGCCGGTTCTTCCCCTCCAGAACGTAGTTGGGGATCAAAAACAGGATCATGTCCGACAGCTTTTCCAGAAATTCCCCCGCCTGCGCGCAGTTCATCACATAGTCCTGCACGGGCCGGTCGTTGCCGGTCATCTGCCGCAGGCCCTCCACGTAGTAGGGGTTCGGCAGGAAACGCACGTCGAAGACCAGATCCGCGTCCGTTGGGATGCCGTGCTTGAACCCGAACGAGAGCACCGTGACCGTCATATTTTTAAATTCCTGGTTTTCCACAAAAATCTGGTTCAGGCTCTGCACCAGCTCCCGGATGAGAAGCTGGCTGGTGTCGATGATATAGTCCGCCCGCTTCTTCAGGAAAGCCAGCTGCCTGCGCTCCTCCTCGATGCCCTTGTCGATGCGCCGGTCCCCGGTCATGGGATGCACCCTGCGCGACTCTTTGTAGCGCCGGATCAGGGCCTCGTCCGACGCGTCCATAAACAGGATCTTGTGGGAAAATCCCGCCTTCTCCATCTGGTCCAGGCAGGCCCCGATGTCCTGCAGTCCGTTCCCGTTGCGAATGTCGATCCCAATGGCCGCCTTGGTGATCTCCATGTTCTGCGTGGAGACCAGCTCCGCAAAGGTGGGAAGAAGGGGGATGGGCAGATTGTCCACGCAGTAGTAGCCCATATCTTCCAGGATTTTCAGTGCGCTCACCTTGCCCGCACCCGACATACCGGTCACGATCACCAGCTTCATTGGTACCTCCTCTGCTTGCGCCGGGATGCCCGGCGCGGTCCTCTATGTAAACTCGCCCAGCCGTTTTACCTCCGGCTCGAGCTCTACCTGAAATTTCTCATAAACCCGGCGCTGAACCTCGCGCATCAGCGCGTCCACGTCCGCGGCTGTAGCCCCGCCCCTGTTGATCACAAACCCGCAGTGCTTTTCGGAAACCTGCGCGCCGCCCACGGCATACCCCGCCAGGCCGGCGTCCATGATCAGCTTCCCGGCAAAATATCCCTGCGGGCGCTTGAACGTGCTTCCCGCGCTGGGATATTCCAGGGGCTGCTTTGCGATCCGCTTTTCCTTCAGCTCCTCCATGCGCGCGGCGATCTGCTCCCGCACGCCGTGCTTTAGGCTGAGCGCGGCTTCCACCACGATATAGCCCCTGCGGGCCGCGATGCTGGTGCGGTACCCCAGCTCCAGCTCCTCGTTTTTCAGGATCCGGAACTGCCCGCTCTCATCGAGCACTTCCGCCTGGATAAGAATATCCTTCATCTCCCCGCCGTAAGCGCCGGCGTTCATCACGACGGCCCCTCCTATGGTGCCCGGGATCCCCGCCGCAAATTCAAACCCGGCGAGGGAGGCGTCCAGCGCGCGCCTGGCCACCAGCGAATTGATGGCCCCGGCCTGGGCCCGGATCGTACTGCCCTCCACGGACACGTCGGAAAAATTTTTGAACAGCTGGATGACCGCGCCGCGCACGCCCCGGTCGCTTACCAGCAGGTTGCTCCCGTTTCCGATCACATGCCAGGGGATCCCCCCATCCCGCAAAAACTCCACCGTCTCTTTTAATTCTTCTTTGGTGTGCGGCTGCACGAAGTACTCCGCCTCGCCGCCTATGCGGAACGTGGTGTGCTTTTTCATGGGCTCGCCCAGATGCACAGACGCTTCGCCGACTATCCCACACAACTGTCGATAAACAGCCTGCTCCATTCTCATCCTCCCTGCTTTTTCGTGATGATCCCGCTCTCTTTGATGGCTCTTACCGCCTCTTTCAGCTCCTCCTCGGGGAGCACCAGCGCGAACCGCACATAGCCCTCGCCCAGGGAGCCGAAGCTGCTGCCCGGCACGCATATCACGCCGGAGCGCTCCATCAGCTCCAGACAAAAATCGTCGGAGCTCTCATAGCCCTCCGGCAGGGGTGCCCACACAAACATGGTGCCCGGCGTGTCCTTTACTGGCCATCCGATGCCGCGCAGCCCCTCGCAGAGGGCGCGGCTCCTTCTCTCATACACTCTGCACTGCTCCCGCACGCAGTCAAAGGGCCCCGTCAGGGCCGCGACCGCGCCGTACTGCACCGGCAGGAACACGCCGTAGTCGATCTGGGTGCGGACGGCCCGGAATTTCTTCACGATCTCACGGTTGCCGATGCAGAAAGACAGCCTCGCCCCCGTGTAGTCGAAGGACTTGGAAAGAGAATAAAACTCCACGCCCACTTCCTTCGCCCCCTCGTACTGCAAAAACGATCCGCCCTCTTTCTTACCGAACACAATGTCGGAATACGCGTTGTCGTGCAGGATCACGATCTCATATTTCTTTGCGAAAGCGATCAGCTTTTGGTAGAACGCGTCGTCCGCCACCGCGCAGACGGGGTTGGCCGGATAGTTTACCACCATAAATCTGGCCGCCCGGGCCGTCTCCTCCGGGATGTCCTCCAGAACCGGCAGAAAGCCGTTCTCCTCGTAGAGAGGATATTCCACCACCTTCGCGTCGCAGAGCGCGGGGCCGTCCTTAAAGATCTGGTAGCCGGGATTCGGCACCAGCACCACGTCCCCCGGATCGCACAGAGTCCAGGCAAAGTGGGCCATGCCCTCCTGCGAGCCGTTCATGGACATGATCTCCTCCGGCGCAAGCTCCACCCGGAAGCGCCTCCGGTAAAAGCTCTGCACCGCCTCCACAAGGGGCGGGATGTCCACCAGCGCGTACTTGTAATTATCGGGATTTTTCGCTGCCTCCTCCACCGCGCGGCGGATATGCGCGGGCGTCTCAAAATCCGGCGTGCCCACCGACAGGTTGTAGATCTTCCTGCCCTGTCTTAACAGCTCCTCTTTTCTGGTATTCAAAACGGCAAAAATACTGCCGGAATCATACATATTCGCTTTCTTCGAAAATGTGATCTTCATGTTCCGTCTCCTCTGTGATCAGGTTTTCTTTTTGTTTTTTCTTCTCCCAGCCGCTCTCCAGCACACAGCTTAAAACAAACAGCGCCAGGCACAGGGCGGAGAGGATCGCGCCCGTGCGGAAGCCCTCCGGCAGGAATTTCATGGTGATCTCGTGCTCGCCAGGCTCCAGATCCAGCCCCGTCAGGGCCTCCCCCACGCGGTAGGTCTCCGTCTGCTCGCCGTCCACAAACACCTTCCAGCCAGTGTCATAGGGGATCGTCAAAAGCAATGTCCCCGCGTAGTCTGCCCGGATGGAGCCGGACACGCGGCTGCCCTTCTCCTGCACATCGGTCATCTGGCAGGCCGAAAGCCTGTCGTAGACGGCCTGGTACTCCTCGTCCGTGCAGGTGTAGACCCGCACCGGCACCGGATTCTCCGAATTTTCTTTGTATGTGATGGTAATGTTCGCCTTGCTGTCCTCGCCCTCCGTCTCCACGGTGCCGAGATTGAACACATTCTTTGTATAGTTGTTGATGGTCTTCTCGTACTGCGGGGTTTTGATCTTCACGCTGGCCACGTTCTCGGTAAATTCAATGTAGGTCTGCTCCCCCGGGTGCAGCCGGATGATGTAGGTGGGCCCTTCCTCCAGGGAGTAGGCCTCCCGCAGGGTGTAAAAGAACGGAACCCCGGTGGCGAGCGTGGCAAAGTCGTCCTGCACCTTCATGGGAAGCTGGTCCCGGATGGACCAGTTTTTGATGTCGGAGGACACCAGAAAGCCCAAGGACAGCGCCCCGTCGTTGCGGTAGAGCGTGAGCGGATCCTCATAATCCGCCTTCTGCATCTGGTACAGGGTGTCCCTCCCGCTCTTGGACACCACATAGCGGATGCCGAACACATCGTTGAACAGCTTGCTCACGCCGTTGTAGCCCGTCTTGTTAGTCCTGGCCTCCATGCCGATGCTGCGGCACAGGTTTACGGTCGCCTCCGGCATGGTGGAGGAAAACAGCACCAGGCCGTTGGCCCCCATGAACATATTTTCATTGCGCATGCGCTGGCTGTCGATATCCGCGCGGTAGAACCCGCCGCCGTCCGCCTGGCGCGGGATCATGGCCTGATACGCCAGCTGCTCGTTCACATAGGTGCTGCGTCCCACCGTCCCGTTCAGGCAGACGCCGTAGATGCCGGTGCCGACCATCTCCGCGGTCATGCACACGCCCAGGGCCGCCGCCACCGCCTGCGCGCGCGCACGCACGCCGCGCAGCACCAGAAGCAGAACGCCGTAGAGCACCAAAAGCGCCAGCGTGACCACGTAGACATACCACTCCCGGTCTCCCACGCCGCCCTGCATGCAGACCGCCGCGAAGGCCACGGGCCAGATCCACGCCAGCACCACCCGCCAGGCCTCCAGTTTGCGGATGTCCCGCAGGGCGTCAAAGCCCATGATCAGAAGCACCGCGATGTAGAGGAACGCGAACCGGTTCGGCAGGCCGTTCTGGGTGTGGAAGCCGTGCCAGATAAAATTCAACATATTGAAATTCATGCTCAAAAGCAGCAGCCCCGCCAGGGCCACCTTCGCCGCCCTCTCCTTAAAGCGCAGCTCCCGGTCCAGGATGTACAGGACCAGCAGGATCAGGGCAATGACGCCGCAGTAGATGTTGACGCCGGACTGGTCGTCGTAGATATTGATGGGCTCCACCAGCGCGAAATGCCCCGTCCACTGCGTGATAAAATCCGTGTAAAATTTAATCTTTGTGGGGAACGCCTTCCCCGCAGCCTCCGTGAGCTGCAGCGCCTTGTAGGCCGGCAGCAGCATCACGGCCGCCATGCCACCGCCCAGCAGGGAGAACCAGGTAAACTTCAGCCCCGATCCCAAAAACCGCCGGATCTCAAATTTCCGCGCCGACACCCACAGCGTGAGAAAATACAGGCAGGAAAACAGGCACAGCATATAGCCGATGTAGTAATTGCAGTACAGCCCGTAAAAGAGGGACAGGGCGTACAGCCTGCCGCGCTTTCCCTCACAGATATTCTCGATGCCCTTCATGACCAGGGGCAGGACGAGCACACTGTCCAGCCACATCAGGTTGAAGTAATAGCCGATCATAAAGGTGCTCAGGGCGTACATGCAGGCGAAGGGGATGGGCATGTAGTTCTCGCATCCGCTGCGCTTGGAGAGATACCAGGCGAACACCGCGCCCGAAAGGCTGATCTTGAGAAGGATCAGGTAGGCCATAAAGTCCATCACATGCTCCATGGGAACCAGCGCCAGAAGCAGGTTCAAAGGACTTGCCAGATAGTAGGCGATGGTGGCCCACATATTATAGCCCAGCCCGCCGCCGAAGGAGTACAGCAGGGACTCCCCGTGGGAGAGCTTCTGCTGGAAGTCCGTGAAAAACGGCAGATACTGGTGGAGGGAATCTATGATGAGAACCCCGTGGTCCCCAAAGGGATACACCCCGTTGGCAATGTATGCGATCAGCATGACGATCGCCGGAATGGCGAAGGAAATGGCCACGTTTTGTTTCAATTTCTGTTTCATTGCTGTGCTCCTTACCATTGCCCGCATCAGGCTTTCTTTTGCAGAACCTGGTCCAGGCAAAACGAATAAATCAGTTTTTCTTTTACCGGAAGATGCGCGAGCCTCTCAAGCGCCTGTCCGTAACAGTCTAATTGTACCGCATATTTGTCGTAGAGGGAAGATGCTTCTTCCCGTTTTACAAAATCTGTTTTGTAATCCAGCAGTACGATCCGCCCGTCTTCTATAAAATATGCGTCGATGATGCCCTGCACCAGCACCGTCTCCTCCTTTGGCCAGCCGGGACGGATCTCGCAGGCCGGAAGCCGCATCACAAACTGCCGCTCCCGGAACAGGTCTCCCCGCTCCTGGGCCCGCATCATGCGAAGCGCCAGGGGGCTTTGCAGGAACCGGCAGATCTTTCCCCGGTCGATGAGCGCGGCCTCCTCCCCGTCCAGGAACCCGCCCTCCTTCAGGCGGTCAAGCTCCGCATCCAGGATCCGGGCCTCCCCGCCCTGTCTGTCCAAAAACAGCGCGAAATCCAGGCACTCCATCACGCGGTGGAACGCCGTGCCCCGGGCCGCGCCGGAAGCCACGTGCTCCTTTTTCAAAAATTCCGGCACCAGGGGAACCGGGACGGGCTCCGAAACCAGCATCTCCCCGTCCTCCTGCTCCTCGTAGACCGCCATCCGCTTCAGCTCGGACACGCTGAACTTGGCCGGGATCGCGCTCTCCTCCCCGTAAGTATAGCAAAAAGATAAATTTTCTTCCAGTCTTTTTGCAGTCTCCGGGTCAAATACCCGCTCTGCGGGAATGGCCTCAAGCTGCGCCCGGGTCATACAGATGCGCTCCTGGCGGGCGCTCTCCGCCCCGATCAGGTCTTCCACGCCGAGCACGCGCACCGCAATGTGCGCGTCCCGCAAAAACAGGGGATGGCTCTGGTCCTGCACAATGCCGCACTCCCCGGCCAGCTCTTCGAAGCAGCGCCCCCGCATGAGGGCGGGCAGGATCCAGTCCCAGTAGGCGAGGGCCCCCGCCCGCAGGGTAAAGGGGAGCACCGCATCGCGCCTGCGGCAGATCGCGCCCCACTTGCGGAACCGCTCGCGCGCATTGGGAAGCGTCCCCGCGAGGATCAGCTTCTCCTTTGCCCGGGTCATGGCCACGTACAGGACGCGCAGCTCCTCCCCTAAGTTCTCCTGCTCAATGCGCCCGCCGATGAAGCGCTTCAGCAGGGTGGCGGACCGCACGCGCAGATCCGGATCCACCCAGTCGCAGCCGATGCCGAAATCCGCGTGGGCGATGAGCGACGCCCGCGCGTCCGACTGGTTCATCCGCTTGCCTATGCCGCACACAAACACGACGGGGAACTCCAGGCCCTTGCTCTGGTGGATGCTCAAAATGCGCACGGCGTCCTCGCGGTCGCCCACGGCCGCCTCCCCGAAATCAATGTCGTAGCGGTGCAGGTTCTCAATGTAGCGCACAAAGTTGTACAGGCCGCGGTAGGTGCCCGACTCATAGGCGATGGCCTTTTCGATCAGCATGTTCAGGTTGGCCGCGCGCTGCCGCCCGCCCGGCATAGCCGCGGCGTAGGATCCGTAGCCCGTCCTCTCCAGGATGCAGCGCAGCAGCTCGTGCATGGGCGTATAGACAGCCATCCTGCGGAACTGATCCAGCATCGCAAAAAAGTCTTGAAGGGATTCCTCCCGCATACAGGCCTCGTAAAACGGCACGTCGGGATGGCGGCTTTTTACCTTCGCCAGGTCCGCGCCCGAAAGGCCCGCGATGGGCGAGTGCAGCACAGCCGTCAGGGGAATGTCCTGCCGGGGATTGTCGATGACGCGCAGAAGCGACAGTACCGTCTGCACCTCCGTCGCCGAAAAATACCCCGTGCGGGAGCCCGCGTGGGCCGGGATCCCCAGATCCGTCAGCACTTTCGCAAACACGTCCGACCAGCCCTGCATGGTGCGCAGCAAAACCACAATATCCCCATAAGCCGCCGGGCGGTAGATCCCCAGCTCTTTATCCCAGATCTTCTCCTTGCCCACGATCGCCCGGATGCGCTCCGCCACGGCCCGCGCCTCCATCTCGCGGTCGCTCTCCATGGCTTCCTCCTGCCCCTCCGGCGTCTTTGTGTCCACGATCAGCACCTCCGTGTCGCGAAAAGACGCGTCGTCCCCCGGCGGAAACTCCGCCCCCGGGTGGAGGGCCGCCGCGTCGTCGTAGTCGATGCTGCCCAGGCTGTGCTCCATCAGCTGTTCAAACAGGTAATTGACGCCGAGAAGCACCTCCCGGCGGCTGCGGAAATTCTTGTGCAGGTCGATCCGGCGCTCCTTTCCGCCCTCGGTGGAAAAAGTTCTGTACTTTTCCATAAACAGCTCCGGCCTCGCCAGACGGAAGCGGTAGATGCTCTGCTTCACATCCCCCACCATGAACAGGTTGTACTCCCCCTTCGGCGCGCGCGAGATGCTGGTAAGGAGAAGCTCCTGCACCAGGTTGCTGTCCTGGTACTCGTCAATGAAGATCTCCTCGAAATACTCCGCAAAATCCTGCGCCACCGGCGTGGGCGACACTTTGCCGTCCTCCTCGCGCACCAGAATCTGCAGGGCAAAGTGCTCCATGTCGTCAAAATCCATTAGGTTCCGCTTTCTCTTTTCCTGCGAGAAAGCCTCCGCGAACCGGCGGACAAACTCCGCCATGGCCTTCAGCATGGGAGCGCTCGCGCGCATCTGCCCGGCAAGCTCCTCCGGGGACGCGTAGAAAAATTCTTTCTGCAGGTCGCCAAGCGACTTCTTGTACGCCTCCCGCAGCTCTTTTACCTGTTCCCGCTTTTCCTCCGAGATGCGCGGGTCTTTTTTGGCCGAAAGCCGGGCCCAGGAAATTCCCTGCATCCTCTGGCACCGAGCGCCGAACGCGTCCGCCGCCAGCAGTTCCTCGGAAAGCTGCAGATCCTGGGACAGAGCGTCCAGATAGGGATAGGGGCCGTCCTCATCCCCGCAGAGCTCCTCCGCCTCCCGGATCTGCGCGCAAATCTCGCGCAGGATCTCGTTCGTAAACTCCATCAGCGCCTTCGTCCAGGGCAGGCCGTCCAGGCCCTCCCCATCCACCTCGTAAGCCCTGCACGCCTCCTCCAGCCATTTTTCCGGGAAGGGGAAGCCCCGGGAAAACCGGTACAGGGCCAGGGCAAGCTCCTTTAAAATGCCGTCGTCCCGCCCGGGGGCCAGGCACCGGCACATGTTCCGAAACTCCTGCTCCCCCTGTCCGTAACACTCCTCCAAAAGGTTCTGAAGGACGTCCTCCTGCAGAAGCCGCAGCTCGCCCTCGTCCGCCACCCGCAGGCCGGGGTCCAGATCGATGGTGTGGAAGTGGCTGCGGATCACATACTGACAGAAGCTGTGTATCGTGGTGATCTGCGCGTTGGACAAAAGCGAGATCTGCCGCTGCAGGTGCTCCAGCATCCGTCCGCCGGGATCGGTCTGCGCAAGCTCCTCCGCCTTCTGCTCCACGGCCAGGCGGATGCGGTCCTTCATCTCCCCCGCCGCCGCGTTGGTAAACGTGACGATGAGCAGGCGGTCGATGTCCTTCGGATGCTCCTCGTCCATCAGCATAGACAGGATGCGCTCCACCAGCACCGCCGTCTTCCCGGAACCCGCCGCCGCGGATACCAGCAGGCTGCAGTCCCGCAGATCGATCACCTGCCGCTGTTCCTGTGTCCATGCCATAGCTATTCCTCCCGCTTGCCCAGCTTTTCCCAGATCTCCTCCTGCCCGTACTCCCGCAGTCGTTTGGTGTGCGTGCCCGGAATCTTTTCATCGAACCCGCACACCGCGCGGAAGCCGCAGTAATCGCAGGCCGTCCGCTGCTTTCTCTGATACGGCACCGGCGCGATCCCGCCCTCCAGCATCTGCCTGCCCAGCTCCTGCATCTTGCGGTGCACAAAGGCGGACAGGTCTTCGAACTGCTGCGGCGACGCCGTCCGCGACAGTTTTGAGAGGCTCCCGTCTTTGTTCCGGCCCACCGGGATGACCAGAGAGCTCTTTTCCAGCCCGGCGTCCATCGCCCGGATCACCGCGTCGTCGCCGTTTACCAGCCCGTCCGGCCGCAGCTCCTTCAAAATCTTTTTGTTGATCTCCTCCGGGTCCGGGCATTCGTCCACCTTCAGCATGGGATCCTCCATGTGATAGTAGAAAATGCCCGCCGGGACAATCTCTTTGCCCCCGTGCAGCCTCTTTTCCATCTGCACGGCCGCGTTCAGATAGACCACCAGCTGCAGCTGCAGGCCGTAATACAGCGCCACCAGATCGAAAGATGTGTTCCCCGATTTGTAGTCCACCACCTTCACGTAAACCTGCTCTCCCTGCTCGCACACGTCTATGCGGTCGATCCGGCCCTTCAGCTTCATCTTCTCCTCCCCGGAGAGGGCGATGTTGACCGCCTCCAGATCCTCCACCTGGGAGAAGGACACCTCAAAGCCGGCCGGATAGAACTGCCCGGAGGCGATCTGCTCGTGGAACGCCCACACCGTGCGCCGCATAATGCGCTTCATGCGCTCGATCACATACGCGCCGCGCGCGCTGTCAAACAGCACCTGCTGCCCGTACTGATCCGCGATCTCGGCCACACATTCGTCCGTCAGTTTTTCCCGCACCTGCTGCGGGACGGCAAACCAGTCGTATCCCTCCTCCAGCACCCTGCGGGAATAGAGCTCGATGGCGCTGTGCAGGATGCGGCCCATATCCACCGGGCGGAACTCGTACTCCTCCCGCTCGGCGAGGCCAAGCCCATATTGAAGGAAATGGGCGAACGCGCAGGAAGCAAACTTTTCCAGGCGGCTCACGCTCCCGGCCAGCAGCTTTCCGTACAATTCCCGCGCCGCGGCGCGGCCGATGCCGCTCTCGTCAAACTTCAGGAACGCGGCCTCCAACAGCTTCTCCGTCTCCTCGCAAAAACTTTCGCTGCGCCGGTACCAGTTGTAGAGCTCCAGCCACTGCGCGGACGGCTCCTTTTCGCGGATCTGCTGCAGCCCGTCCAGAAAGAGCGTGCGCCCGTTCTCGGGCGTCAGCACGCGGTCCGCAAAACTGCCGGCGCTGTCCTCATCCACCGCCGAGAGCCCCGGAAAGAGCCTCGCCACCGAGCGGAACACGTAGGACGGCCGCAGGACGGCCCCGTCCATGGAGGCTTTGCTGCAGGACAGGTACAGCCGCTCGGACGGCTTGGTCAGGTTCAGGTACAGGTAGAACCTCTGGATATAGCTGTTCTCCCGGGTCGTGGGTGCCAGCTCCACGCCGCTCTCCTTCAGGCTCTCGCGCTCCATGTCGGACAGAAGCCCGCCGCCTGCGCCGGACGCGGGCACCCAGCCGTCGTTGAGCCCCAGAAAGATGAGCACGCGTATGTTCTGCAGCCTGGTGCGCTCAATATCCCCCACCTGGATGCGGTCGGCCGAGGGCGGGACCATGCGGACGCGCGCCTCCTCAAACCCGGCCTCCAGAAGCTCCGTGTACTCCCGCAGGCTCAGAGGCTCGCCGCCCAAAAGTTCCGCCAGCTTGTCGAACAGCGCGATGACCATGGCGTAGATGCCGGAAAATTCCCGCGCAAGCTCCGCCTGGTTTTCCCGGCGGAAGGCCTCCTCGTACCCCGCAAGGGCGTTCTGCACCTCATAGTGGCAGAGCAGGTTGTACAAAGCCTCCGTCTTCTGCCTGGCCGTGGCACCCGCCGCGCGCATACAGGGCACAAACTCCAGGAGAGGTTCGCAGATCCTCTCCCGCAGCTTTTCGCAGATCTCAAACTGCTCCTCCGTAATCTGCCCCGGCCTGCGGGTAAAGGGCCTGGTCCACGCCGAAAAATGGCGCACGCCCGCCGCCAGCACATAGTTTTCCAGAATATCCAGCTCTTTTTCCTCGATCCGGCACAGGCCTGCGCGCAGATAGCGGAACACCGCGACGCGCGTAAAGTCCTGCTGCACCATGTCCAGCGCCGCGCGGATGAACTCGATGAGGGGGTTGGAGAACACCGTGCGGGTGCTGTCCATAAAGCAGGGGATGTGGTACTCGCCGAACACCTGCGGGATATAATTGCCGTAGGACGCCAGATCCCCCACGATCACGGCGATGTCCCGGTAGCGGTAGCCCTGCCGCGCGAGGCTGCGGATGGTGCGGGCCGCAAAGTGCGCCTCCTGCACCGGGTTCGCCGCCGCGTGCAAAGAGACGCCTTCCGCCCCGCTCTTTCCGGCAAAGGGAACCTGCCTGCCGCCCCGGAACAGATGCGCCTCCAGGTGCGCCAGGGCCGGGCTGCCCTGATAGCGCGGCAGCGTTTTCCACTCCATCACGACCGGGGCGCACACCTCGCAGTTCTGTTCCCGCGCGATGCCCGTCAGGGTGCGGATAGTTTTCTTGCTCAGGCCGAAGAGTTCGTGCTCCCCGCGCACGCGGAAAAAATCCTCCCCCGCGCCGATGCACACCGTCACGTACACGTCGCCCGCAAGGCGCAGAAGCTCGGCCAGCAGCTTTTGCTGGATAGGGGTAAACCCGGTAAACCCGTCCAATGCGACCGTGCAGCCCCGCAGCAGTTTCGACTGGCGCGCCACCTGGCACAGCGCCTCTAAGGTCTCCTCCGCCGTGATATATTTCCCTTCCAGCTCCCGCTGAAACGCCTCGTAGAGGATGCCGATATCCTGCAGTTTATAAAACAGAGACGGCTTCTGCGCCACGCCCAAGAGCCGTCCCATTTTTTCTGGGTCGATGTCGTACTGCGTCAGCTCCGAGATCATGGACTTCATCTGGCGCAGGTACCCCACCTTCTTCAGATTGTTCTTTAATACCTTCAGCTCCGCTTCCTTTTTGGACGCGGCGCGGCGCAGAAGCAGGGTTTTCCCCGTCTCCTCCAGCACGGTGCGCCGGTCCGCCCCCACCTCCTCAAAGACCCGGTGGGCAAGGCGCGGAAAACTCAGAATGTCTATGTTCAGCAGGCCGCCGTCCGGATGCATGCCCACCAGCTCCATCTGCGTCTGCATGGTAAACTGCTCCGGCACGATCACCAGAAAATTCTTTTCCGGCGACCGCACCGCAGCCTCTATGATCGTTTGATACAGAAAGTGGGATTTTCCGCTCCCGGAATTTCCCAGAATAAGACGCAGGGACATGGCCGGTTACCTCGCTAACTGCTGCAGACGCTCCTTTACCTGGTTCATCATATCGGTGTATTTGGCGAGCTTCGCCCGCTCCTCCTCGATCTTGGCGGCCGGCGCGCGGCTGACGAACTTCTCGTTGCCGAGCATGCCGTTTACCCGCGCAAGTTCCTTAGACAGGCGCTCCTCCTCTTTTTTCAGGCGCTCCGTCTCCTTCTCGACGTCCACCAGCTCCGCGAAGGGCATGTAGATGACCGCCTCGTGGATGACCGCCGAAACCGCGTCGTCCCCGACGCCGGTCTTGTCCGCCTGCACAAACACCTCGCCGGCATAGCCGAGGGTGGCGAAAAAGACCTTGCCGTTTTCAAAGACGGCGCGCACTTCCTCTTTGTCCGACACCACGTACACCTTCGCCTTTCTGCTGGGCGGCACGTTCATGGACGTGCGCACGTTGCGGATGGCGCGCACTGCCTCCTTGATGGTCTCCACCTCGGCCTCCTGCGCCGCGAAATTCCAGGCGTCCGCATAAACCGGCCAGTCGGAGATCATGATGGATTCCTCCTGCGGATTTAACGTGCAGTAAATCTCCTCCGTCACAAACGGCATGAAGGGGTGCAGCAGCTTTAAGGCGTTGCCGAGCACCGTCTTTAAGGTCCACAGGGCCGCTCCCTTTGTGGTGTCCGTGTCGCTGTACAGACGCGGTTTTACCATCTCGATGTACCAGTCGCAGAACTCCTCCCAGATAAAATCGTACACCTTCTGCACCGCGATGCCCAACTCGTATTTTTCCATATTGTCCGTCACATCTTTGGCCAGCGTGTTCACTTTGGAGAGGATCCACTGGTCCGCCTGGGTCATGGAGCCCTCCGGCATCTCGGCCGGGATCTCGGCCCGCTCCAGATTCATCATGATGAAGCGGGACGCGTTCCAGATTTTATTCGCAAAGTTGCGGCTTGCCTCCACGCGCTCCCAGTAAAAGCGCATGTCGTTGCCCGGCGCGTTGCCGGTAATGAGGGTAAGGCGCAGGGCGTCCGCGCCGTATTTGTCGATCACTTCCAGCGGGTCGATGCCGTTGTTCAGGGACTTGCTCATCTTGCGGCCCAGGGAATCCCGCACCAGGCCGTGGATCAGCACATGGTGGAACGGGGATTTCCCGGTCTGCTCCAGCCCCGAGAACACCATGCGCACCACCCAGAAGAAGATGATGTCGTACCCCGTCACCAGCACGTCCGTCGGGTAGAAATATTCCAGCTCCGGCGTCTTTTTGGGCCAGCCCAGTGTGGAGAAGGGCCACAGGGCCGAGGAGAACCAGGTGTCCAGGGTGTCCTCGTCCTGGGTAAAATGGGTGCAGCCGCACTTCGGGCATTTCTCCGGCACGCCGCGGCTCACCACCATCTCGCCGCACTCGTCGCAGTAGTAGGCGGGAATCCGGTGGCCCCACCAGAGCTGCCTGGAGATGCACCAGTCGCGGATGTTTTCCAGCCAGTGCAGGTAGATTTTATCGAACCGGTCGGGGACAAACTGCAGCTCCCCGCTCTTTAAGGCTCCGATGGCCGCCTTGGCCATCTCGTCCATCTTCACGAACCACTGCTGCTTTACCATGGGCTCCACCGTGGTCTTGCAGCGGTCGTGTGTGCCCACGCTGTGGGAGTGGGGCACCACCTTTACCAGAAGGCCCAGATCGTCCAGATCCTTTACGATGGCCTTTCTGGCCTCATAGCGGTCCATGCCCGCATATTTGCCGCCCAGCTCGTTGATGGTGGCGTCGTCGTTCAGGACGCAGATCTCCTCCAGATCGTGGCGCTTCCCCACCTCGAAATCGTTGGGGTCGTGGGCCGGCGTGATCTTCACGCAGCCGGTTCCGAATTCCTTGTCCACATAGGAATCCGCGATCACCGGGATCTTTCTGCCCACCAGCGGCAGCTCCAGCGTCTTGCCCACAAGATCCTGGTAGCGCTCGTCCTCCGGGTTGACCGCCACGGCGGTATCGCCCAGCAGCGTCTCGGGGCGGGTGGTGGCGATCTCCACAAACCGGCCCTCCTCGCCCACCACGGGGTAGTTGATATGCCAGAAAAAGCCGTTCTGATCCTCGTGCTCCACCTCCGCGTCGGAGATGGACGTCTGGCACACCGGACACCAGTTGACAATGCGGGAGCCCTTGTAAATGTAGCCTTTTTCGTACAGTTTTAAAAACACTTCCTCAACGGCCTCGGAGCAGCCCTCGTCCATGGTAAAGCGCTCCCTCTCCCAGTCCGCGGAAGAGCCCAGCTTTTTCAGCTGATTGATGATGCGGGAGCCGTACTCCTCCTTCCACGCCCAGGCGTGCTTCAGGAACTCCTCCCGGCCGATCTCGTCCTTGTCGATGCCCTGCTCGCGCAGCTTCTCGGTAACCTTTACCTCGGTGGCGATGGCCGCGTGGTCCGTGCCCGGCTGCCACAGCGCCTCGTAGCCCTGCATCCTCTTGTAGCGGATCAGGATGTCCTGCATGGTGTTGTCCAGTGCGTGCCCCATGTGGAGCTGCCCGGTGACATTGGGCGGCGGCATCACAATGGTAAAGGGTTTTTTGTCCGGATTTACCTTCGCGTGGAAATAGCCGTTGTCCAGCCATTTCTGGTACAGCCTGTCCTCCAGGCCCTTGGGATCGTAAGTTTTTGCAAGCTCTCTGCTCATGGGTTTTCTCCTTTCCAATCAAAACGCCCTCTGTGCACTTATACACAAAGGGCGAATGTTCGCGGTACCACCTTATTTTCCGCGCCGATGCGCGGCGCGTCTTCTCTTATCCTTAACGCGGACGAAACGTGGGCTCCTACTTCCGCCGCTGTCGCGGCTTACCCGGAAGCGCTGCTCTATGCGCGCCCGGAATCTTTCAGAACCCCGGCTCCAAAGCTACCTTCCATCCGTGCTTCCTCAAATGTCCTTCCAGCCGACGGGACATTCTCTCTGGCAGGGCTGCGGATGTACTCCTCTTCTTCACGGCCTTTTGCTAACAACCATCATAGCGGAAGGACGGGGATTTGTCAAGGGATAATGAGGGTGGTTTTCATCAGCTTGTTACTGTTAAATATAAAGCTAAAGGATAACTTTACCAATCACTTTTTGTACTTCCCCCGACTGAATCAGCATCCGCATTTTCCCGTTTCCATCTTCAATCTCTGGCTTACAAAACCAGCTAAAAACTGTAATGTATTCTCGTCTTTAATCTTTGATAAGTTGATTAACCAATTCCCAGAAGTGAAGTCCTGCACCGATGTCTTCTGTCCATAAATATTTCATATCACAGCTCCTCTTCCAGTGTTATCCTGTTATTATCAAGCTTCAACACCTTAAAACTCTTATCAGATACATTAAGTCCATCGCAATTTCTTAAGAAAAGCAAATATTGATTGGAAAACTCAAAATTAATGAATCTTCTAATCTCATCGGTAATCAGAATATCTGCATTATCAATTACAATGAAATTATTTCTGCATTGCTTTATTGACTCTGAAAGATTATCTGATTTGTAATTAAACATTTTTATAGCATTATACGCGTCAGTTAATCTTAAATCCTCAAGCAATTCATAAAGAACTGTTTTACCGCTACCACTGTCTCCCCCAACAAGAGTTACTCTGTCATCAAACATCAAATCGTATGAAAATGGATCCGCTTTAAATGTTATATGCTTATAAATCATCTGCCTCTCTCCTTTCATACTCCTCACTCCACCAAGAATTATATCCTTTGCTTCCAATCACTATATCTGAATCATTGAATCTGATTTTCGCATCATCCGGAATATCTACAAGCGTTGGTCTTGACATATAAATCTTTATATTATTCATTGTAAATATAATTTTAAGAACATTTGGACCACATTCCTCTACACACACCACTTTATCAGGATGTTTTACAATATTAAGTAATGTCTTACATCCAGACGACAAATTACGAATTGTACCTAATCCATATTTTGTTTCAATACGCTTATCTTTTGTCAACTTTGCCTCATCCACCTTCTGAATAAGATCTATCTCATTTTGCGACATTTCTTCATTACCTGTATTCAAATTGAAATATAAGTCATTTTGAAGAATCCAGTCTTTTGAATCTTTTTTTTCTGTATATATGTCTATCATTTGATATCACTCCTTCCTATGTTTTGCGCTGTGAGGCTGCGAGCCAACGATTTCTAATCCAATCAAAACGCCCTCTGTGCACTTATACACAAAGGGCGAATGTTCACGGTAGCACCTTATCTTCCGCACCGATGTACGGTGCGTCTTCTCTTATCCTTAACGCAGGTAAAACATGGGTTCCCACTTTCCCTTCCGAATCCCAATCCCGAATCCTTCAGACCCCCGGCTCCAAAGCTGCCTTCCAGCCGTGCTTCCTCAAATGTCCTTCCAGCCGACGGGACATTCTCTCTGGCAGGGCTGCGGATGTACTCCTCTTTTTCACGGCCTTTTGCTAACAACCATCATAGCGGAAGGACGGGGATTTGTCAAGGGATAATGAGGGTGGTTTTCATCAGCTTGCGCACCTCTCGGATACGCCGGATAACCGCTGTCTCACTCTGCTCATATCGTGTCTGAAGATCGTGAATAAATCGCAGCTCATCCATTTTGGGAGAACTATGGTCATATTTTCGCAATTCCTCTGCAATCTGTTCGAGAGGCATAATATAGGCAGCTGTCTTATAGTTTATTCTCTGTTCTTCCGGACTCTCGGTTTTCCCTTTCCTTTTCCTGGAAAAACATTGATTCACTTTATTTTTATAGCCAACGTCATAAATATAATGTATCACCTCATGGATATAAGCAAACTTATACTTTTCCAATTCTTTTCGCACCCTGATCAATCCATAGTAAGAATCTCCTGGGATCGGAAGCAGCTCCGCCTCGTTATCATCTTCCATTTCCGTCACATATTCTACTTTTAAACCCAGCTTATCCGATAACTGACTATCCTCTGCATTTAATTTTAATTCATGTAATATACTGGCTTTCAGTTCATGTTCCATTGCTTCCATTTCTTCAACTGTAAAACTCTTTTTCACAAATCTCATAACATTACCTCATTATATCAAACTGTCCAGGGACTGATTAAAATTGCTCTGCATATGCGATGATATACCTCATACACCAATAACAGCCCGCAAAAAGACAACAGTATCGGTGCAATAAACGGGATTACTTTGCTTTCAGTTCCAACACTTAATGCCGCAAAGAATATTGCCAAAGCATCCAGAAGCAACCGAACACACAGCTTTGCATTTTTAGGAGACTTTCCATCATATCTCCCATATGTATCATACATACCCGCCAGCGCAATCGATACAATTGGGAATGCATAATCCCAAAAAGTATATGCTTCCACATAAACTGCAGATACAATCGATAATACCGGAATTAAGATCAATACAACAACTCCGGCCAAGGCATCTCTGTAATTTCTAAACAGATTTGTTTCTTCTGCAGTCCAGTAATTTTTAATTAGTTTTTTTAACCGCTTCACTACTACCATATAACCTCAGACATTCATGGTTTTATAAAATTATCATACAAAGCCAGATACCTTCCCCTCATTTCCTCTCCTGTATGGTTTAATTAACGTCTGCATAGCTGCCGCAGATACCAGCCATACTGCTTTCGGAAAACGCTTACTTCTATTCCAATCTGCCGGATGTCTCATAGGATTTCACGTGAGACAACATCAGGCTTTTTAGTCTTTGTAAGACTATATCTTGAGATAAAGATAACACAGACTTCTCATTTTGTCAACTGTGTTTTTTGAATATTTTTCATTTTGTTTTTATTTATCATATTGTTTTAAGTGAATATTGCGATGTGGCAGGTTCTTCCGCAAAAATCCGTATTGTTTTAGATCCTAGACATAATAATCATGGATTTACCAGTTTTCAAGAAACTATCGGCTACCCAAAAACACAAATATGCGCAAGAACCAATCTCTATGGAATAAAATCGGAGCGAAGGCTTGAAGAAGAAGTATCGCTTAATCTGTAAGCGGTTCAAAAAACGGCGTAGTGAAAACTCCTTTCCCATTTGCTATACTTTTAGCAAAACAGTAGTCTGCAAATAAAAAGTCAAGCAGAAATTTGTGAACTTTGAAAATTTTATACAGGTTGAATGAAAAGTACAAAAACCAGACCACCGCAAAACGCCGGCCTGATAAAGAAACTGGTATTATCTTTAGTTCTCTTCCGGTTCAGACAGTGAGGCAAGGTATTCCCTTATCCGTCCGTAATAAATGCGGAGGAACTTGTTCGCACCGGCAGTCATGTAGACGTAGTAAGGCTTGCCCTCCGACCGTTTCTTGTCCATGAAAGCGTAAACGGGATCATCAGCGGGTGCACGCTTGATAAGGCCGTCCATGATCTGGAAAAGTGTCTTACGCAGGCTTGGAGAGCCTTTCTTAGTTGTACGTACGCTTTTCTGGATATACTGTCCGGAATCTTTGGTTTTTCTGGGATCAACACCAGCAAAAGCAGTCAGTGCTTCCCGGTGCGTAAAACGCGTCACATCCCCGATCTCAGCTATGAGCTGTGGGCCGAGGGTGGGGCCGACGCCGTTCATTGCCATGACGACCGGGTATTCTGACAGTGTGGAGGCAGCTTCGTTCATTTTCCGGCGCAGGGTTTCCACGGTTTCAGATGCGGTATTCAACATGGCCACGGCCTGGCGGATCAGCAGCTTTGTACTGTCATCCTTAGGGAATACGGCGATCAGGTCAGATGTTAAGCGACGAACTTATATCACTACAGACGACAGGTTAACGACAAACCAAATTACATCCATCATCAACACACATC
>CANRIR010000039.1 GCA_947630735.1 uncultured Marvinbryantia sp. | reverse complement strand
ATAAAAAAAGCAAGGAAAACCTTGCAAAATAAGGAAAAAATTTAATTAGAATCAGCTGACAAGTGGCAAACTCGGGAAGACAGCATGAGGGAAAAGAAGACAGCATGAGGAAAAAGAAGACAGTACGAGGGAAAAGAAGACAGCATGAGAGAAAAGAAGAAGACAGCAGGCATAAAAGAAGAGAGACGACCAGGACAGAAAGCAGAGTGACAATGACAAAAGAAAAAAAGGGTAATTCTTAAAAAAATGTGGTATGATATACGCGGAAGCAGTACTATTTTTCAAAAAAGTAAAGTAGGAGGTTCATCATGATTCATGTAACGAAAGATACGTTCCAAAGGGAAGTGCTGGATGCAAAGGGCACAGTGCTGGTAGATTTCTGGGCAAGCTGGTGCGGCCCGTGCAAAATGATCGCCCCTGTTTTAGAGGAGATCGAGGCGGAGAAACCGGATGTGAAAATAGCTAAAGTAAATGTGGACGAGGAGATGGATCTTGCAATGCAGTACCAGATAACCGGCATCCCGGCTCTTCTGGTGTTCCGCGACGGAAATTTGCAGAACCGCTCTGTGGGGGTGCGCCCGAAGTCGGAAATCCTGCAGCTTTTGTAAAGAGATAAACCGGATTAGCCGAAGGCCGATAGCCCGGACATCACAGAAACCGGAAAGGAACTCGCTTTTGTAAAAAAACAAACTGGACTGGTCGAAAACATCAAAACTGGCTCTTTAAACCATATCAGATGGGGCGTATGATAGCGGAAAAAAGGAGGCGGCAATGATGAAAAAAATGTCAGTTCAAAAGTTATGTGTCACGGCACTGTTGACGGCTCTGGTTTGTGTGACCACTGCCGCGATCCAGATTCCCATTCCATTGGGATATATGCATTTGGGAAATGTGATGATACTCATTGCAGGGGTTTACTTTGGACCGGAGATCGGGCTGCTTGCGGGAGGCATCGGTTCCGCATTGGCGGATCTTCTGACAGGCTTTGCAGTTTGGGTGGTTCCTACGCTGCTGATCAAGAGCCTTATGGGGTATGCCATTGGAAGGATCGCCTGGGGCCGCGGCGAAGCGCCAATGAGGAAGCCGCAGCGGATCGCGATGGCAAATGCGGCAGGCATTCTCATTATGATCGCGGGCTATACCATTTTCGGAGGTGTTATTTACGGCAGTGTGGTGGCAGGAATCAGCCAGGTGCCGGGGCTTACGCTGGAAGGCGTGCTTGCGATTGTGATCTTCTCTGTGATCTATGCAGGCGCAGGTGCTGTGCTTCCGAAGAAAGCGTAGCGTGTGCGGAATAATAAGCTGCAGGCGGCCGCAGGGCGAAGAATACTAAGTTACGGGCGGCCGCAAGACATGGAATAATGAGTTGTAAGCGGCCGCAGCGTGCGGGTCAATGAGCTGCAGACGGCCGCAGGGTGTAGAATAGTAAGCTGCGAGCGGCCGCAAGACATGGAATAATGAGTTGTAAGCGGCCGCAGCGTGCGGGTCAATGAACTGCAGACGGCCGCAGGGTGTAGAATAGTAAGCTGCGAGCGGCCGCAGAACATGAAATCATAAGTTGTAAGCGGCCGCAGTGACCGGGTTTTGTAAGGCCGGGAGGAGATATATGGATCAGATGGGGAAAAAGGATATGTCACACAATAAACAGAAAAAGATTGCGGTCATCAACGATCTCTCCGGATTTGGAAGGTGCTCCATAGCGGTCTCCCTGCCGGTCATTTCAAAATTAAAGGTGCAGTGCTGTCCATTGCCCACATCCATTTTCTCTAATCACACAGGATTTGAGCACTATTTTTTTGAGGATTTTACTGCCAGAATGCCGGAATTTATAGATCATTGGGAGCGATTGGGGCTGGAGTTTTCCGCAGTCTATTCCGGATTTCTGGGATCGGCAGATCAAATTGATATTGTGAGTGACTTTATCCGCAGATTCCGCACAGATCACACATTGGTAATCATTGATCCCGTAATGGGCGATTATGGGAAGCCTTATTCTACTTACACGCCAGAGATGTGCAGCCGGATGAAACAGCTGGTGCAGTATGCGGACATTTTGACGCCGAATCTCACGGAAGCGTGTATCCTCACAGACACTCCGTATAAGGAAAAGTGGCGCAAAAAGGAGATCCGGCAGATGGCGGAAAAACTGATGAGCCGGGGACCGGATCGGATCGTCATTACGGGGATTGTGCAGGGCGGATATATCGCAAATTATGTGTGTGATCGAAAAACCTGCGATCACTTTTTGCGGACGATCCGCGTGGGAACGCAGCGCTCCGGGACGGGAGACATTTTTGCGTCTATCATCGCGGCGGATGCGGTAAATGGAGTGGATTTTGCGGCGTCGGTAAAGAAAGCGTCCAATTTTGTGAAAAAATGTATTCAAAAATCGATTGAGCTTGACATACCGCTGACGGATGGAGTAGCATTTGAAGAGGTGCTGGACAGCCTGAAATAACACATTTTCCGTATGAGAGGAGAAAGATCATGACGATCCTTTATAAAGTGCATCAAAATCTTTATGTGAACCTTACCAATAAATGTCCGTGTGCATGCACGTTCTGCCTGCGCCAGACACGGGACACCATGGGGGAATCGGATTCTCTGTGGCTGAAGCGGGAGCCGACCCTGGAGGAGATCATTGCGGATTTTGACCATTTTAACATGAAAGAATTTAAAGAGGTGGTTTTCTGTGGGTTCGGGGAACCCACGGAGCGGCTGGATGTGCTTCTGAAAGTTGCGCAATATGTGAAGGACACTTATCGTATGCCTGTCCGCATCAATACCAACGGTCTTTCGGATCTGATCCATAAAAAGAAGACGGCTCCGCTTCTGCAGGGCCTTGTGGATACGGTCTCCATCAGCCTGAATACGCCGGATCCCAAGCGCTATCAGGAACTGGTGCGCAGCAGGTTTGGCGAGGTTTCTTATCAGGCCATGCTGGATTTTGCACGGGACTGCACGAAATATGTGCCCCATGTGGTGCTGACCACGGTAGATACCACACTGACAAAAGAGGAGGAGGCGCAGTGCGCAAAGATCTGTGAGGATCTGGGCGTTACATACCGTATTCGGGAGTGGGAAGGATAAA
Organism: uncultured Marvinbryantia sp.; assembly: GCA_947630735.1. Classification (GTDB taxonomy): domain Bacteria; phylum Bacillota; class Clostridia; order Lachnospirales; family Lachnospiraceae; genus Marvinbryantia. Next base: position 20,631 of record CANRIR010000039.1, on the reverse strand, counting down.
GGAACAGATCGTTTTACAGAGAAAAAATCCCTTCCAGCAGAATTTTCAGGCCGATGAGGATCAGGATGACCCCGCCTGCAAATTCTGCTTTTGTTTTGCTTCGCATACCGAACAGGCTTCCGATTTTTACGCCTGCCGCGGAGCAGATAAAAGTAATGACGCCGATCAGGCACACGGCGGGCAGAATGTCGATGCGCATAAAAGCAAATGTCACGCCGACAGCAAGCGCATCGATGCTGGTGGCCAGGGCGAGAAGAAACATGGAGTGGATATCCATGGATGCGTCTATATGCTCCTCCTTTCCAAGGGCTTCCTGGATCATATTTACGCCGATCAGGGCGAGAAGGATGAAAGCGATCCAATGGTCAAAGTGCGTGATGGCATCGGCGAAAGATCTGCCCAGCAGATAGCCGATCAATGGCATAAGCGCCTGAAAACCGCCGAACCACGCGCCCGCGGTGCCCATGTGCTTCCAGCTGATCTTTCCCAGGGACAGGCCCTTGCAGACGGATACGGCAAAAGCGTCCATGGAAAGTCCCACAGCGATCATAAAAAGTTCTATGATGCCCATATCATTCTCCCCTTACAGCGTCTTTTGTGTTTTGTCATTGTAACACAATGCTATGTGTCATGCAACCTATATTTGACTTTACAAGTATCCTACATATTTGACTTGACTTTACAGGTATCCTACTGACTTTACAGGTATCCCTGGCAGACCAGGCGTGTGTCTGTGTCGGATTTAGTTTTGTGTTGCTTTTGCGGTAAGTTCAAGTAGCTAAAGACAGTGGCTTATGTTATACTTGCCTTGTAAAAACGGACATTCAATAGCGAGTGTCTGGCGATGGGCATTTAATAATGGGTACCCAGCAACAGATGCCGGCAGTTATGTTTATCACTTATTGAATCGAGAATAGGAGAGAACCATGAAACGAAAAATGTTTATCAAAATGTGTATGGCTGTGCTTGCGGCGGCGATGGTTCCGCTTGCAATGCCCATCGCATGTATTGCGGAAGAAGCTATGTATACTGCCGAGCCGACTGACAGCGAAAATCTGGCAGAATCAGCCGTGTATACCGCCGGGGCGGTTGAGGACGGCGATCCGGCGGCGTCCGGCATTGCGCGCGAGGCGGACAATGTGATCCGGAATATGGACAGCACGGCCAAAGCACCGAATGTTACATCAGAAATGTGTGAGGTATCGTTTTGGCAGAGGAAGCAGAGCTGCTCTGACGAGGTTCTTATGACGGGGGATGAAATTGCGGAATTTAACCGCAGGATCCTGGCTACCGAGGGCACACACACCAACGATCTTTCTGCGTTTGACGGCACATATGACGGCGTGCGTCTTGCCGAACTTAGCGCGGATTTTGAGTCTCCCGACGGATTGTATATAAACGGGGAGCCGGTTCCCGAGAGTTATTATGAAGCGATACGTGAAAATATAAAGAACGCGCCGGTCACGGAGGAAATGCCGTATAGGTTTGGCTTTGCCGTAAACAGGACGATCATGAAGGCATATCCGTATGAGGATTATCTGTCTGACAATCCGGACGATCCGGAGTGGGACGAGCTTGTTTCAACCGGCATACTGGTAAACGAACCTCTTGTCATCCTGTTCCCCAGCGCCGACGGAAAATTTACCCTGGTTTACAGCCAGTGCTATTCCGGCTGGGCACCGACGGAGGATATTGCCGTGTGCGAGAGCAAAGAGGAGTGGGAGAGTTATTTAAATCCGAAGGAGTTTCTTGTTGTGACGGATGAGAAGGTGTATCTGGAGCCGAGTGCGGACAAGGATCTGGACGAAAAGCTGCTGACGATGGGAACGATTTTGCCGCTCGATACGGAGCACACCGGCAGCGTGGCTTACCGGATGCCGTGGAATAACTATGTGATAAAAATACCCGCGCGCGATGAGGATGGCCGATTTTATCAGAAAGATGCGCTGGTCTCCGCGAATCGGGGCGTAAATGTGGGGTATCTGCCGTACACATCGGCGAACGTGCTGTCCCAGGCGTTTAAGTCGCTGGGCGATCGGTATGGCTGGGGCGGCATGATGCACGCGCAGGACTGCTCGGCATACGTGCGGGAGGTGTACCGCTGCTTTGGCTTTGAGCTGGCGCGGGATACTTCCTGGCAGGCCGCGATGCCGGCGGAGGTTACCGAGCTGTCCGAAATGTCGGCGGAGGAGAAAAAAGAGGTTCTCGATATGCTTCCTGCCGGGGCGATTCTGCTGATACCCGGACACGAGATGCTCTATCTCGGCGAGGAGGATGGACTTTATTATGTGATCAATGATGCAGGCTCGCTGGCGCTCCCGGACAAGCCGGATGAGATCATAAGGCCCATGGGGATCATCATAAACGACCTGTCCATCCTGCGCTCCAACGGGCTGACGTGGTTTGAAAATCTAAGTTATGCGATCATTATGAAGTAACTGTCCCGAAAAATGTCGGCCAAAGAACGCTGAGCAGTGCGCAGCCAGATTCCGCAGCAGTCTCGGCAGGCGTTCGTCCGGCCTGGAAGCGGGAATTATCATTGGGATGATTGCCATGCGTGTTACTTCATCAGAAAAATGAAATCACGTTTGGTCAATCGATCCCATTGATCTCCTGGTACAGCCGCTTCGCGTAGCTGTCCGTCATGCCGCAGATATAATCTGTGACCAGCATCAGGCGCAGATAGAGCTTTTCCTGCGGGCCCTTGCCCTCGGCCTGCCTGCGATAGACGGCCTTATAGTTGTCGGAGATGAGGGTCATCAGCTTTTCCTGCACGTCCGTGAGGCGGTTTTCCGTGTCGTAGTTGATCGCGGCCGCCGTGAATTTATCCAGCAGAAATTCCAGGACCGTGGCGGCGGAGATCTCCAGCTTGAAGATGGGCCGGGACACGAACACGTGGCGGTAGGCGATGTCGCCCAGCCGGTCGTGCAGCGCGCTGCCGATGGTGCCGGAGAACAGATCCGTGGTGTAGGTGCCGTCCAGGATCGCCTGATAGTTTCTGGTAAAGCCGTAGGTGGCGCAGGAGATCAGAAAGCCCTGCACACGGACCACCCAGTTGGAGACGGCGTAACCCTCGGGGTCGTAAATGTTCCGCGCCAGCGCCTTCTCGTAGCGCTGCTGCAGGTTGTCCGCCATGGCCAGATAGGTCTTCTGCTCTTCCGGGAGCATGCGGCGCAGCACTTCCTCCGAGCGCAGTTCCTCTAACAGCAGACGGTAAGTGAGGAAGCCTTTTTTAAACGCGTCCTCGATGTCTGCGGTCAGGTAGGCGATGTCGTCCGCGGCCTCCAGAATGTAACACAATGGATGACGGCGTCCGTTTGCGCCGGTGGCGCGCTGAATTTTTTCAAAGACGTCGCGGTCCGCGTAGAAATAGCCCAGCTTTTTGTCCTTGATGTTGCCGCTGTTCTTGTTGATCTCCAGGGAGGAGACCGGATATTTGATGATGGTGTTCAGCAGGGCGTAAGTCAGGTTCATGCCGTTCTCATCCACCAGAAAATGCAGTTTTGTGACCAGCCGCAGGGCCTGGGCGTTGCCCTCAAAGTGGTAGAAGTCCTGGATCATCTGCGGGCTTAAAATGTTGCATATCGGCTTCCCCTCAAAGGTAAGCCTCGGCAGATTTTGACGGAACCAGTCGCGTATGGTGGTCTCCCCGAAATGGCCGAAGGGAGGGTTGCCGATGTCGTGGATCAGCCCCGCGCACTGCACGATGCTGCACACATCCGACTGCATCTGCCGGGTAAAAGAATCGTCCTTCCCGTTCAGCAAAATATATTGTGAGATGTTTTGTCCCAGGGAGCGCGCCAGGGAGGACACCTCCATGGAGTGGGTCAGGCGCGTGCGGATGAAATCGCTCTTGTCTAAGGGAAAGACCTGCGTTTTGTCCTGGAGCCTGCGAAAAGAGGCGCTGCCGATGATGCGGTGGTAGTCTTTTTCAAATTCGCTCCGCAGATCCGTGGAGCTGGACGCTGAGGCGTAGCTGCGGATGCGGTCGGGGCAGAGTAATTCGGACCAGTTCATTATCATTTCCTCCTGTCACACAAAATTATCCGCGGAACCGGTTGATGCAGGCGAAAAGCTCCTGCACGCGGGGCACTGCGAGGCCGCAGGGCACATAGGAGCTGCAGAAAGCCTCCCAGCCTTTGGCGCGCAGAGTGTCTTCCAGAATCTGTACCGTCTCCCGCACGGTCTTTTTGCCGTCCTGCACCTGTTCCAGGCAGAAGCGCAGCAGATAGGCCAGGGCCGTTACCTGCTCCGGGTCGGTCAGCTGTTCCAGATAGCGCACATTCACGGTCTCCCTGTCCAGAGAGAAGGATTCCAGAGCGGAGGATTTTACCTTCATGTGTTCGTGACGGCTGCCTCCGGCCCCGTGGCCGCCGTGCCCGCGCCCGGAACGTCCCTCATCCGGCCGGTAGGGCGGAAGCACGCGGACAAAATCCGGCAGGACGAAATCGGGGGCCTGCATGCGCGGCGCGGGTCTCTGGCTGCAGAGTTCCTTCACGGTTTTTGTGATGTCCAGAGTGTGGTAACAATCCATCTGCAGAATGTGATCTGCCGCGTAGAAGAAAGCGCCGGAGCTGCCCGCCACCAGGATGGTGGAGACGCCGGCCTTCCGGTACAGGTCGCCCACGCGCTCGATGAACGGCGTGATGGGCTCTTTTTTGCGGCTGATGACCTGCTGCATGAAATCGTCCCGCACCATAAAGTTGGTGGCGGAGGTGTCCTCGTCGATGAGGAGCAGGCGGGAGCCCGCCTCGATGCTCTCCACCAGGATGGCCGCCTGGGAGGTGCTGCCGCTGGCGTCCTCCGTGGAAAAGGCCGCGGTGTCTTTTTTGTTGGGCAGGTCGTTGATGAAAAGGGAGATGTCCACCTGCCGCACGCAGCGGCCGTCCTCCGCGCGCAGCTTCACGGCGGTGTCGTCCGTGATCACGTACTCCCGCCCGTCTCCGGCGATGTGGTTGTAGACGCCGGACTGGATGGCCTCCAGCAGCGTGGATTTGCCGTGGTAGCCGCCGCCCACGATCAGCGTGATGCCCCTGGGGATGGCCATGCCCGAGATCTCGCCGCGGTGCGGCAGCGAAAAGGTGCGCTCCATGGTTTTGGGGGAGGAGAAGGGCACGCTGTCCTTCATGGGAAGCTCGCTGACGCCGCTCCTGCGGGGCAGAACCGCCCCGTTTGCCACGAAGGCGGACAGGCCTTCCTCCTGCAGGATGCGGCGCAGAGCCTCCTGATCCTCCGCCAGAAAGATACATTTCTTCACTTCCTGCGGATCCAGCTTTTGCAGGAACAGGCTGTTCTGCGCGCAGCGGGGGAGAAAATCGAACAGGATTTTTTCCAGCTCGCCCGCGTTGATGGTGCGGCCGAAGGCGGGGAAGCCCACGTGAAAGCGCACGGTCAGCTTACCCGCCCCGATCTGGCAGGCGCTGCGCTCCAGCACCTCCTGCCCGCAGCGGGTAATGGAGAGAAGGCCGCTCTTCCCGGAGCCTTTGGCCTTAAAATTGTACGCCTCAAACTGCTTCCCGAACTGCCTGGTCAGGTAGTCCTGCAGGGCGATGCGGGAGCAGTCTCTTTCATAATATTCCCCCGGAAAGCCCGTGCGCGCCAGGGGAATCTCGATGTGGAGGGCCGAGGGCGACGCGAAGGGGTCGCCCTGCACATGGTCGATGACCAGCAGGTATTGGGGAAATTGCCAAGCTCCTCCCAGGGATTTGTAGGCGGGATAACTTTTGTGGTCCACAGAGCGCAGCAGGGTGCGCAGTTCTTCCGATGTCTTCATATTTGTGTGTCCTTCCTGTAATAAAATATGGCAAGCTGTGTGCGGTCGCGCAGGCCCAGCTTTTCCAGAATACCGCTCAGATAGTTGCGCACGGTGCCCTCCCCGAGGAACAGGGCGTCCGCGATCTCGCGGTTGGAGAGGCCGTTAGCCACGGCCTTTATGATGTCCAGCTCTTTTTCCGAGATGCCGTGGGCCGCATAGTCGAAGCCTTCGTCTTTTTTTAAAAGCTCCGGCAGGCGGCAGGTTACCTCGCTTCCGAAAACGGTCTGCCCGCTGTAAACGGCCCGCAGGGCGGGCAGGATGCTGGCGTAGTCCTGTTTCAGCAGATAGCCCCGGATGCCGGTCTTCAGGGCGCGCACGATGTATTCGTCGTCGGAGAAGGTGGTCAGCAGCAGGATGCGCGCCTCGGGAAAGCGCCCCAGAATTTCCCGGGAAGCCTCCAGCCCGTCCATGTCCTTCATGCGGATGTCCATCAGCAGGATGTCCGGCCGCAGTTTTTCATACAGGGCGACGGCCTCCCGGCCGCTGTTCCCGCAGCCGGTCACGCGGACGTTTTCGTCCGTCTCCAGTATGGTTTTTAAAGCGCCTGTGACCAGCGCGTCGTCGTCGATCAGTAGGATGTCCATGGCGTTCCTCTATTTCGGTATGGTAATGTAAATGCAGAAGCCGTTGTCCGTGTGGATCTGGAAGGCCCCGTGCAGGGCCGCCACGCGCTGCCGCATGTTCTGGATGCCGATGCCCTGCGGCGCGCAGCCGTCGGGGCAAAAGGTGCTGCCGTTGTCCCGGACGGAAAACTGATAGAACGCCGGGTGCTCCCGCACGGTTATCTTTGCCAGGGTTGCGTTGCTGTGGCGCGAGATGTTTACCAGGGCCTCTTTCGTGACAGCGATGATGCAGTATTTCAGCTCCGAGGGTACGTCTTCCGGCATATCGAACTGCAGCGTGACGGGGCAGAACAGAAAATTTTCCGCCAGCTTTTGCAGGGAGCGCTCCAACTGGATGGACTGCCCGTGAAGGTTGTGCACGCTCTCGCGGATGCTGTTCATGGCGCTGTTTAAGGTTTCGTCCAGCAGGGCAAGCGGGGCCTGCTCGGCTTCGCTTCGGCTGACGGCCTTTAAAGCCCCCACCATCAGGATGGAACGCGTCAGCATGTGCCCCACGTTGTCGTGGATCTCCCGCGCGATGCGATTGCGCTCGCTCAAGGTGGCGCTGTAGATCTCATAGTTCTGGCGGTCGATCAGCGCCTGGTTCTCCTTTTTCAAAAGCAGTTCTTTTTCGGTGCCGTCGTCGTGCATGGAGCGGTAGTCCGCCGCCAGGCGCTCGTAGGAGTCCGTCTTCTCAAACAGCAGGAGCGCCATGCAGACGCCGCCGGCCGCGAACGCGCACCTCCCCGGGCTTTGCAGGCAAAAGAGCCTGTACAGGAGAAGCGCCGCTAAAACGGCGGGCCCCGACGCGGTCAGAAGCAGGCGCGCGCGGTTTTCCCAAAATCTGTACCGCGGCGCGGATCTTTCCCCAAAAGTCCCGCGGCGCGGGCGATCCCAGGGGAAGGCCTCCCGGAAGGCGTAGACCAGAAGCGGCGAAAAAAACACAAGCTGCGGCAGGCGCGCCAGCGCAAAAATGCAGGCCGCAGAAAGGCCGGGCGCTGCCTGAGGATAAGAGTCCAGGGCCGCGCTGACGGCGACGGCAAAGAAGACGGCGATCACGAACCCGGGATCTGCCGTCACAAAAAACAGGCTGCACAGGCAGTACAGCAGTAAAATGGCCTGATCGTAAAGGTATTTCATGGGACGCCCCTTCCGAATGTGCCCGCGGGAACCTGCGGCTGCGGCTCCCATATCCACAGATATGATCAATTTTAACATAGGAACTGGGATTTTTCCACAGGAAAAATGGCCTGCGGGATGTGACAATTGTCACAGGAATCTCTTACATTTCACACTGCAATAAGAGGCGTGGAAGGGGTATACTGAATGCAGCAGATTACACACGGAGGGTATTTTTATGGTACACATAGAAAATCTGGTAAAGCGGTACGGCAGTATGGTGGCGCTGGACCATCTGAACCTGGACATCCGGGAGGGAGAGATCTTCGGGCTCTTGGGCCCCAACGGATCCGGCAAGACCACGGCCATCAACTGTATGCTGGCACTTTTGAAGTATGACAAGGGGACCATTCGCCTGTTCGGGGAGGAGATGCAGCCGGACAGCTATGATCTGAAGCGGCAGATCGGCGTGGTGCCCCAGAACGTGGCGGTGTTCGAGCAGATGACTGTCCGCGAGAACATCGACTATTTCTGCAGCCTGTATGTGCCGCAGAAGGCGGAGCGGAAAAAACTGGTGGAGGAAGCCATTGCGTTCGCCGGGCTGGAGGACTATCAGAAGATGCTGCCGAGGAAACTCTCGGGCGGACTTCTAAGGAGGCTTAACATCGCCTGCGGCATCGCGCACCGCCCGCGGCTGATCATCCTGGACGAGCCCACGGTGGCCGTGGATCCCCAGAGCCGCAATCGGATCCTGGAGGGGATCGTGGAGCTGAACCGGCAGGGATCCACCATTATCTACACGTCCCACTACATGGAGGAGGTGGAGCAGATCTGCACCCGCATTGTCATTCTGAACCACGGGCGCAGCATCGCGTCCGGCACGTCGGAGGAGCTGAAGCAGATGATCAAGACCGGCGAGACCATCGTGATCGAGGGAGTGGATCTGAAGGAAGAGCAGCAGGAGGCCATCGGTCGGCTGCCCCATGTTTTTGAAGTGACGTACAGCGCACAGAAGACTCTGACGGTAAAATGCACCAGCGCCCAGCACAATGTGGTGCGCATCCTGAACTATCTGCAGGAGCAGAACGCGGCGTTTGGCAGGGTGCTCTCGGAGCTTCCCACCCTGAACGACGTCTTTCTGGAAATTACCGGCAAGGAACTGCGGGATTAAGGGGGTAGAACGTATGATGCGGTTATATCTGTCCGGCCTGCTTCGGATGGCGCGGGACAGGAGCGAGCTTTTCTGGGGACTTCTGTTTCCCGTGATCATGGCCACCCTGTTTTTCGTGTCCTTCGGGATCGGCATGGACCCGGAAAAAATGAGCGCCGTCCCGGCCGGGCTGGTCTCGGAAGAAAACGGCATGTTTGAGACGTTTCTTACAGGCATGGACGAGGGGATCCTGGATCTGGAAAAAATGGACGGGGAGCAGGCGCTTGACGCCCTGCGCGCGGGGAAGATCAGCGGCGTGTTTTACGGCGGGAGCGAGCCGTCCCTGACGGTGGCGGCCTCCGGCATAGAGGAGAGCATCCTGCAGACGCTTTTGAGCTCCTATCTGGAGCATGAGGCCATGATGAAGCAGATCGCAAAGGAGCATCCGGAGAAACTTTTTTCGGCCGCGGCGCAGCTGTCCGGCTACCCGGATCTTCTGGAGCATGTGACGGCGACGGGGCGGAGCATGGATACAAACCTGGGATATTTTTACGCGCTGATCGGCATGGCCTGCCTGTTCGGAACCTTTGGGGGCCTGGACACATCCGTGGAGATCCGCGCGGATCAGTCCGCTCTGGCCGTCCGCAGGAGCGTTGCGCCGGTACACCGCCTGAAGTTGGTGCTGTCCGGCATGCTGGCCAATTTTACGCTGCAGTTTGCGAGCGTGTGCCTTTTGCTTCTTTATCTGAATATGCTGGGGCTGTCCTTTGGGGATAAGTGGTTCCTGCTTCTGCCGGTCTGCGCCCTCGGCAGCCTTACCGGGGTGGCCTTCGGCATCTTTGTGGGGAGCCTGAAAATGCGGTATGGCTTTAAGGTGGGGATTTTGGTGTCATCCACGCTTGCGATGAGTTTTCTCGCGGGCCTGATGTTTGTCAATATGAAGGATATTGTGGAACACCATGCGCCCATCATCAACCGCGTCAACCCGGCGGCGCTGATCGCGGACGCGTTTTACAGCGTGGCCGTCTACGACAACCCGGCGCGCTACGCCGTCAACCTGGCGCTGCTTGCCGCCATCACAGTTCTGCTGACCGCGGTCAGCTTTCTTCGGCTCAGGAGGGAACGCTATGAAAGTATATAGGGGATATATGCGCATCGTGGCGCGCAACATCGGACTTTTGTGTATGTATATCGGCATTGCCGTCGGGATCGCGCTGATCTCCCAGGCGGGCATGGAGGAACAGGCATCCGGGGGCTTTGCGGCGCTGCGCCAGCCGGTGGCGGTAATCGACCGGGAGGGCGGCTTTCTGGGAAAGGCGCTGACCGGCTACGTCGAGCAGGAGCAGAAGCTGGTCAGGATCAAGGATGAGGAGCAGGCGATCCAGGACGAGCTCTTTTACCGGAACGTAAGCTGCGTGATCATCGTGCCGGAGGGAGCCGAAGAGGCTTTTCGGGAGGGGCGCGCGGCGCTTGAGATCATCCAGGTGCCCGGCTCCGCGGCGGAGTATTATATGGACGCCCGGATCAATTCCTTCCTGAACCAGATCCGCGTCTACTGCGCGGGCGGGTTTTCCATGGAGGAGGCGTGTGAGCGGGCGCTGGCCCTCGCGCAGAGCGAGCCGTCCGTGACGCTTCTGGACGTGAACGGCAATAAGGGGGAGCGCCCGGCGTACAATCTCTTTTTTCAGTGCCTGCCCTACGGTCTGATGGGAGGCCTCATCATGTGTCTGTCCACGGTCATCCTGGAGTTTAAGAAAAAAGAGATCGAACGGCGCGTCCACTGCTCGCCGGTACCCCTGTGGGTGCAGAATCTGGCGGCCATCGGATGTTTTCTGACGGTCGGGTCCGCCGTGTGGGCGGTGTGCATGGCGGTGCAGGCCATCCAGTACGCGGGCGGCATCTTTACGTCGCCCAACGCGGTCTACTATATCCTGAACAGTCTGGTCTGCATGGCCACGGCCATGAGTCTTGCCTATCTGGCGGGCATGATGGCGAAGCATGCCGGCACCTTAAACGGCATCAGCAATGTGATCACGCTGGGGCTGTGTTTTCTGGGCGGTGTTTTTGTGCCCATCGAGATGCTGAACGGCGGGACGAAAAAGGTGTCCGTTTTCCTGCCCACCTACTGGTACTCCAAAATAAACGGGATCCTGGGGGATTTCGCACAGCTGAACTCGGAGCTTTTGCGGACGGTCTGGCAGGGGCTTTTCATTCAGATCCTGTTTTCCGCGGCCTGCTTCGGCGTTACCATGGCGGTGGTCCGGGCGCGGGTGCGGGAGTGAGAGGGGGAACGAAGCGCCTGCCGGAGGCTGAATTTTTTATCAAAATTTAACGGTTTTCCGCGTGAAAGTATGTTATAATGGCCGTGCAGACAATAAGCCGCGCAGGATCGGAGAACGCGAAACGCCTGTCTGCGGGCGGTTTCGCGGGATTTTGGACGCGCCTCGCGGCTCTGAAAGGACAGAGGATGATGCAGGGTTATGTACAGCTGGCGCAGGAAGGCTTTGTGGAACTCAGGGACGTCTCAAAGGTTTATCAGATGGGCGAAGTGGAGATCCGCGCCGTGGACGGCATAGAATTTTCCATCTCCAAGGGCGAATTTGTGGTCATTGTAGGGCCGAGCGGCGCCGGAAAGACCACGGTCCTGAACATTCTGGGCGGCATGGACACGGCCACGACGGGACAGGTGATCGTGGACGGCGAGGACATCGCGCGCTATTCCGCGCGCAGGCTCACGGGGTACCGCCGCAACGACATTGGGTTTGTGTTCCAGTTTTACAATCTGATCCCCAACCTGACGGCCCTGGAGAATGTGGAGCTCGCCCTGCAGATCTGCAAAAATCCGCTGAAGGCGGAGGACGTGCTGACGGAGGTGGGCCTTGGCAAGCGCCTGAAGAATTTTCCGGCGCAGCTTTCCGGCGGCGAGCAGCAGCGTGTGTCCATCGCCCGCGCGCTGGCGAAAAATCCCAAGCTGCTCTTGTGCGACGAACCCACGGGAGCGCTGGACTACCAGACGGGCAAGGCCATTTTGAAGCTCCTGCAGGATATGTGCCGGGAGAAGGGGATGACGGTCATCGTCATCACGCACAACACGGCCATCGCGCCCATGGCGGACCGGGTTATTCACATAAAAAACGGAAAAGTGGCGGCCATGGAGATGATCGACGCGCCCATGTCCGTGGAAGATATTGAATGGTAAGGCGGGAGAGCTTTTGATGAAGAAAAAAGCGCTGAGAAAAGACTTTTTTATGGAAGTCCGAAAAAGCCTCAACCGGTTCCTTTCCATCCTGCTGATCGTGGCGCTGGGCGTGGCTTTTTATTCCGGTATTCAGTCGGCAGCCCCGGATATGAGATATTCCGGGGATGCTTATTTTGATGAGCACAAATTGATGGACCTGAAAGTAATCGGCACCCTGGGGCTGACGGAGGCCGACGTGGAAGCTCTGTCGGCCGTCAACGGCATCTCTGCCGTGGAGCCCGGCTATATGACGGACGCGCTGTGCGGCAAGGAGACCATGGAGGTTCTGCATTTGGAGTCCATCTCGCCCACCCTGAACCAGCTGACGCCGGTGGAGGGAAGGCTTCCGGAGAGGCCGGGCGAGTGCTTTCTGGACATCGAATTTTTGGATAAATCCGAATATCAGGTGGGGGACACCATTACCTTCTACCGCGAGGAGGAGGAAGATCTGATGCTGCGGCAGAGCGATTTTACCATCGTGGGAGCGGGCAGCAGCCCCCTGTACATATCCTTTGGCCGGGGAAACACTACCCTGGGCAACGGCGAGCTCTCCGGCGTGGGCTATCTGCTGCCGGAGGATTTTGACTCGGACGTCTACACGCAGATCTATATGGAAGTGCGCGGCGCGCGGGACCTGACGGCCTACACGGACGCCTACGACACCCTGATCGGGCGGGTGCTGGACCGCATAGACGCGATTGCCGGGGAGCGCTGCGAGGTGCGCTACCGGGAGGTGGTGGACGAGGCCGGGCAGGAGCTCGCGGACGCGCGGCAGGAGCTGGCGGATTCCAAAGCGGAGGCCGAGAGCGAGCTTGCGGATGCGCGGCAGGAGCTGACGGAGGCCGAGAGCGAGCTTGAGAATGGGAAAAAGGAGCTTGCGGACGCAAAGCAGGAGCTGGCCGAAGGGGAGAGCGAGCTTGCGGACGGAGAGCAGGAGCTTGCGGACAATAAGACCCTGCTGGAAGAAAAGGAGCGGGAGCTCGCGGACGGGAAACGGGAACTCGCGGACGGCTGGGCGCAGTTAAACAGCGGAAAAGAGGAGCTGGCCAGCCAGGAAGCGGCGTTTCAGAGCCAGTACGCCGCCTCCATGGAGGAGATCACGTCCGGGGAACAGCAGGTTGCGGCGGCAAAGGAGGAGCTGGCCGCCGGGAGGCGGGAATACCAGGCCGGGCTTTCGGCCTACCAGGCGGGGAAAAAGCAGTATGACGACGGGGAGGCTCAGTATGCCAGCGGCGTCGCGCAGCTGCAGGAACAGGAAGCGGCCTGGCCCGCCACAAAGGAGGGGCTTCTGGCGCAGCGCGCACAGCTGGCCGGGGACCAGGCAAAGCTGGAGGCGGCCCTCTCGCAGATGAACCCGCAGCTCGCGCAGCTGCAGGAACAGCGGAACACGGCGGCCGCGCAGCGCGATGAGGCGCAGCGGCAGCTTGACGCGGCGAGCGCGCAGCTTGCGCAGGCGAACAGCCGGATTGCGGGGCTGGAATCGCAGAAGGCGGAACAGGATGCGCTCATCGCGGATTACCAGAATCAGATCTTACAGCAGCAGGCTCTGATCGCGGCGGAAAACCAGAAGCCGGAGGGCGAGCGCGACCAGGCGGCCATCGACGCGGCGAACGGCCAGATCGCGTCGTGCAGCGCTGCTATCGACCAGGCGCAGGCGGCGAAGGCGCAGCTTCAGGCGGAGCAGGATCAGGCGAGCGCGGCGCTTCCCGGGCTGCAGGCGGGCGTGCAGACTCTGACGGATGCGCTGAACCGGGCCCAGAGCGGCCTGGCGCAGGTTGAGGCGGGCATCAGCACCCTGCAGGGCGAGATCGCCACGCAGAGCCAGAACCTGGAGCAGGTAAAGGCGGGGATCGCGCAGATTGACAGCGGCATTTCCCAGGGGGAGAGCGCCATCGCGGACGGGCACACGCAGCTTGCCGCCACCCGCGCGCAGCTGGACAGTGTGAAGGCGCAGCTCGCGGCCTCCTATCAGCAGCTCGTGGCTGCGAAGCAGGAGATTCTGGAGGGCGAGAGCGAGGTTGCCGTCAACGAGCAAAAACTGGCGGACGGCCGCGCGCAGCTTGCGGACGGGCAGGCGCAGATCGACAGCGCCCACGCCGAGATCAACGCCAGCGAGCAGCAGCTCGTGGCCGCGCAGGCGGAGCTGGACAGCGGGCAGAGCCAGATCGACGAGGGCCACAGACAGATCGCGGAGGCCGAGAGCGAGCTGGAGAACGCCAAAAAGGAGATCGAGGACGGAAAGAAAGAGATCGCCGACGGCGAGAAGGAGATAGAGGACGGCGAGAAGGAGCTGGCGGACGGGAAAAAAGAGTATGAGGACGGCGTCCGGGAGTATGAGCAGAAGACTTCCGAGGCGGAGTCCGAGATTGCCAAAGCGGAGGCGGATCTGGCGGACCTGGAGGTTCCGGAGTGGATGATCGACGACCGCAGCGCCCTGCCGGAGAATATCGGCTACGGGGAGAACGCGGACCGCATGCGCAGCCTGGGGCGGGTTTTCCCGGTTCTGTTTTTCCTGGTGGCGGCCCTGATCAGCCTGACCACCATGACGCGCATGGTGGAGGAGGAGCGCACGCAGATCGGCACGCTGAAGGCCTTGGGCTACGGGAAGCTGTCCATCGCTTCCAAATATCTGTGTTACGCACTGCTTGCCACCGTGACGGGCAGCCTGATCGGTATTCTGATCGGGGAGAAATTCCTGCCCTTCGTCATTGTGACGGCCTACCGCATTATGTACCATCACATGCCGAATGTGGTGCTGCCCTACAATATGAAATTTGCGGCGATCGCCACGGGGGCCGCCCTGTTTTCCACCATGGCGGGCACTTTTGCGGCGTGCTACAAAGAGCTGGCGGCCACGCCGGCCATCCTGATGCGCCCGCCCGCGCCCAAGGAGGGGAAGCGGGTGCTTTTGGAGCGGATCCCGTTTTTGTGGAAGCATTTGAGCTTTTCCTGGAAATCCACGGTGCGCAACCTGTTCCGCTATAAAAAGAGATTTTTTATGACGGTTTTCGGCATAGGCGGCTGTATGGCCCTGATGCTGGTGGGCTACGGCCTGCGGGATTCCATTAAGGATGTGGTAAACCTGCAGTACCACGACCTGCAGATCTACGACGGCATGGTTATCCTGGATCCGGAGGCCTCCGCGGCGGACCGCGAAAAGCTGATGGAGACCATCGCGGGCGAGGAGCGCGTGGAGGACTACGCCGACACCATGATGCGCGAGGACAAGGTGCGGAACGGGAAGAAGACCTGGGATCTCTATCTGATGATCCCGGAGGATGTCGGGACGTTTGAGCGGTTCGTGGTGTTCCGCGACCGCGTCACGGGCAAGGAGCACGAGCTGACGGACGAGGGAGCCATCATCACGGAGAAGATCGCCAACATGATGGAAGTGGGCGTGGGGGACACCATCGCCGTGGAGAACGAGGAGTTCGGCACGGTGGAGATCCCCATTGCGGCGATAACGGAAAACTATCTGAGCCACTATATTTACCTCACTCCCGCGCTGTATGAGAAGCTGTACAAGGAGAAGCCGGAGTACGACACGGTGCTCTACCGGGTCAACGAGGGGCAGGAGGATCAGATCACATCGGTGGGCGAATATTTCCTGACCAGCGACGCGGCCCTGAGCATCAGCTATACCGCGAGCATTATGACACGGCTGAACGATATGCTGTCCGCCCTGGATTCCGTTATCATTGTGCTGATCATCTCGGCGGGGCTGCTGGCCTTTGTGGTGCTCTACAACCTGAACAATATCAACATCAATGAGCGGAAGCGGGAGCTGGCCACGATCAAGGTGCTGGGCTTTTACGACGGCGAAGTGAGCGCTTATGTGTACCGCGAGAATATCCTGATCACGATTATCGGCATTTTTGCGGGCGTGGGGCTGGGCATCGTCCTGCATCGCTTTACCATTACCACCGTGGAGGTGGACGCGTGTATGTTCGGGCGCAACATTAACCTGCCCAGCTTTCTGATCGCGTCCGCGTTTACGGCGGGGTTCTCGGTCTTTGTGAATGTGGTTATGCACTTTAAATTGAAGAAGATTGATATGGTGGAAAGTTTGAAGAGTGTGGAGTGAGGAGCCCTGCGTTTCTGATTCTTCTTGAAGAAAATTGGATAGATTTAGGCCGCCGGAGCGCTCTTGTGTTTCTGGTTTTATCAGATAAATCGGGGCCGCCGGAGCACCCCTGTGTTTCCTGTTCTTCCCGAAAAAGACAGATCGTGCAAAATGTTCCCGTCTGGAATGACAGACCGATGGCCTGTCTTCCATCCGGGGACATTTTTTGCCCGCCTTGTCTTTTTCGAGGAAGTACAGTTGAAACACAGGGGTGCTCCCGGCGGCCGATAAGTATAATTGCCTGCAAATGAAGCACGGTAAAACGCAGAGGCTCCGTCGGCCAGTGAAGGTAATTGCCTGTAAATGAAGCACGGTGGAAACGCAGAGGCTCCGTCGGCCAGTGAAGGTAATTGCCTGTAAATGAAGCACGGTGGAAACGCAGAGGCTCCGTCGGCCAGTGAAGGTAATTGTCTGTAAATGAAGCACGGTGGAAACGCAGGGTACTTCGGTGCCAGTGAAGGTAATTGTCTGTAAATGAAGCATGGTGGAAACACAGGGGTGCTCCCGGCGGCCGATAAGTATAATTGCCTGCAAATGAAGCATGGTAAAACGCAGGGGTACTTCGGTGCCAGTGAAGGTAATTGTCTGTAAATGAAGCACGGTGGAAACGCAGAGGCTCCGTCGGCCAGTGAAGGTAATTGCCTGAGGATGAGATGATCAGAGCTTCAGTGTCGAAAAATCAATGGCCAGATCCTCGTAAATGCCGACGGAAACGGTAGCGGAGCATCTCATGAGGTTGGCATCTACATCGGGAGCGCTTCCCTCCAGGCGGCTTCTTTAAATCCGGCGAGGACTTTGCCGCCGGCGATGAGCAGCGGTCTTTTTACCAGCATCCCGTCGGACGACAGAAGCCGGAACATTTCGTCTTCGCTCATATCCGGGATTTTTTTGGAGAGCTCCATCTCACGGTAAAGCTGCCCGCTGGTATTGAAGAATTTCCGGAGCGCAAGCCCGCTTTTCTGGTGCAGTTCCCGCAGGGTTTTTTCGTCGGGATGGTTTTCTTTGATGTCGATCTGCTCATACGCGATGTGATTGTCGTCCAGCCACTTCAGCGCTTTTTTGCATGTCGTGCATTTTGGGTAACAATAAACGGTAACCATGATGATCCTCCTCGTTTCAATGTTTTTGTTTCAATGTTTTTTTGTGATTTATGGCGTCGGGCTGATGCCGGGCAGATTTTTCATCGGCTCTCCCCATTTTCCGAGATATCTTCCGTCGATGGAGGCGTAGGTGTCCTCGCCCGGAGCCAGTACCGGGGCCGCCTGCCGCAGCCTTTGCGGGAAAGGAACGGCCTTATTTAACAATTCCTCACTGACGGTTGTATTGCGGATCAGGCAGAGGAAGATGTCCGATCCGTCTCCCATGGGAAGGGTCTGCTTTACTTCCAGTTCGAAACTGACGGGGCTTTCCGCGACGACTGGCACATCCAGTACCTCGCCCCATTCTACGGTCGGCAGGCGCTTCATTTTATCCGGCGCGGTTTTCCCGTAAGTGCAGCCGTAATAATCTGCCAGGGGCAATAGCTGTTCCGATACCAGGTTTGCTGAAAAAATGCCGTTTTTGCGGATCAGATCTTTGGTCTGTTTTTCTTCCCCTATGCAGGCCATCACGCCCAGTCCTTCGGAGGAGTGGTAGTATCCAAACCAGCAAAAAAGCCCGAAGTGGGGCTGTCCGTCCTCCTGTTTTGTGCCGTAAAGAAACAATGCCTGCGGACAAAAATCATTGCCGATCTTCGTTTTTACTTTTGCCATATTGTCCATCCTTTTCTTTTAATGTCTGTTCAGTCTGTTCCAGGTTGGAAACGATGCGGTCCAGGTACTGCTCTAACTCTTTGATCTCCTCCTTCTGAAAATCCCGGAAAAACAGGGCGTTCATCTGTTGGGAAACCTGGTCATAACGTGTTTTCAGGGCGCGGGCTTTCTGCGTCAGGCAGATCAGGCTCTGCCGCTTGTCGGACGGCGAGGCGTCCCGGCGGACCAGACCTCTCTGCTCCATCCTGCCAAGCATGGCGGTAAGGGTGTTTTTAGCCAGTCCCGTCTTTTTCGCGAGTTCTACGATCGGGATCCCCTCGCTCTGCCATAATACGTACAGGATATGTCCCTGGGGACCGTTAAATTCTTCCACGCCGCTTGCCTGCAGAAGCCGGTCGAAAACCCGGCCCTGCACCTGTTTGATCTGAGAGATTAAAAAACCTGTCCGTGTTTCCAATTTTCTTTCACATCTCCCTGCATTGCCGCACTGCAAGGAAAAAGGCGGCATTTGTTTTGCTGCAAAACATGAAAAGGACGTCTCCCTTTCAAAACAAATAGTACTATATAGAACAAATTATGTCAAGAGGATTGTGTTGACCACTGTTTGCAGAATAGGCTGCGCTGACATTGAAAAGGTCACACTTGTGTGATATATTATTTGTATAATTAAACATATGCTTGGAAGTAAGATTATAGCTGTTAGCTTTAAACAACTGTTGCATTGGACACTATTGGAAGTATCTGCCGTGCACTGGAATGTAGTGCCTCCAAAATTAAAGGAAGGCGATGTGTTCCGAATTATTGTACCTTTAGATGAAGCCTATTCCTATGATCATGATCTGGGTGGGAATAGGTTTATAAGTGATGCGACTAAAGAGGCTAAAAACGAGACTAAAGACGCGACGAAAGAGACTAAAGTTGCGACGAAAGAGCGCCAAAGAAAGTTTGACTTGTCAGAAGATGAGCTATTGCTGCTGAAAGTGATTCATGAAAGGGATAACATTACTCAAAAACAGCTGCATGAAGAGACAGGTATCTCGCTGGGAACCATCAAAAGAATATTGCCCAGATTACAAGAGAAAGGTGTACTGCAGCGCATTGGCGGACGTAAAACAGGGAAATGGTTGATAAGTGAATATTCCAGCATAGGAAAAAGTCTAAATGGATAATAGAAGTCTATCAAACGGTGTGTCCTGAATGACACTACTTTCTATAAAGTAAAGGCGCTGCTCTTTGTGAGATGGAGGGCGGATATGGCAGAACAATTTTTGACGTTGATGGCGGATCTGGACGACGATACGCAAACGCGCATATCGCGATGGTACCATGACTTGAAAGAGGCGGGATTTGCGGGAACGCAGACGCTCGGCCTTCTCTACTATATCAGTTTAGCGAAATTTCCGCTAAGTGAAGAAAGGGCGGCAATTGAGATTTTGCAGAGGGCGGCCGTAGAATTTTCTGCAGTGCCGGTGCATATCAGTCATATTGGCATCTTTGCCCCGGGAAAAGTTCTTTTTGCTGCGCCGGAGATCAATGCGGATTTAGCTGCGCTCCATCGTGCGGCTGCATTTATGCGCGTTTTGGCCGGTGCGGGAGATTCTGTCCATGAAGTTGCGAGAGAACGATTGAAGTCCCATGGAGGGCATTTCATTAAGATAGTCTTTGATAGGTATGGCGGACTAATGAGAACTGCTGAACTTAAAAAAGAAGGCTTTTATTATAAAAAAATTCAACAACTGCTGAAAGATGGCGAGATTAAACTGGTTAGACGAGGATATTATCAGTATTCTGGCGAAGATTCCTTTTCGGATATTCCCGCCATTACTACACTTTTTCCGGATGGGGTTATTTGCATGGAAAGCGCTCTGGATTACTATGGCTATACGGACAGGACTCCAGCGGCATGGCATTTGGCAGTGGATAATAAAAGTACAAGAACCAGATTCTATATTAATTACCCGATCGTAAAGCCTCATTTTATTCAGAGTGATCGTTATCAGGTAGGAATTGAAGAAGCTGAAATTGATGGAAAACCTATCAAGATATATGACAGGGAAAGAACGATTTGTGACCTTCTGACACCAGAGCGTGTGCAGAGGGCTTATTTTTTGCGCAAAAACATTTTTGCCACTGGCAGAACCGGCTGCAAGGCATAAAGTTCCCGAAAATTTTGCATACGTACATAACGAATTATGCCGACATAATTGACAGCGGCAGAAAATCGACAAAAAAGGACGTAGATGAATATACTCCCACTCCATCTGGAGATTACGTAGTTGTAGTTGATACAACGAACGATGATGAAACCGCTGGCGATGTCATTGTGAGAACGACTGTTAAGAGCCAGAAACTAAATCAGTGGTATCAATCATCCTTTACTGTCCGGCCCGCTACCGTTATATCCACAACTGGACGTGGGAACGGATTGGAAAGGAGCTTCATGCAGATGCCAGGACAGTACGTAGGTGGCACGGGAAAGCGCTCCTCTATGTAACTCTGCCGGAAAATCCACTCAAAATATAAAAAACGCCCGAAATGTCCACCTTTGTTCTAAGATACCTGAGTGACCTTTGTGGTATAGTAGAATCAGCAAAATGTAAGATGAACACAAGCCTCATCCTGCCCTGCAAGGATCCATGCGAAGCGTGGTGATAGGTGGCATGGCAAAGGGGCTGTTGCAAAATAGATGAGTAATTCATCTATGGAGCAATGGCTCCTTTTTTGTCTTTAAAAATGGAAAACGGACTCCGAAGAGTCCGCAATCCGTGGTATAATTAGATATGACCAAATACCTAAACTACCATAAAGATTATACCGAATTTGGCGAACCTTA
>CANRIR010000038.1 GCA_947630735.1 uncultured Marvinbryantia sp. | reverse complement strand
GGGGATTTTTTAAAGAATATTTATAAGTAGTGCATCTGTGAAACAACTCTGTGGACAGAACTGCGGAAACTCAAGTTATTTGGGGGGTTGATTTTCCGCCCGGACGTGCTATAATAGGAATGATGGAAGCATAGCTCAGCTGGGATGAGCGTTCGCCTCACACGCGAAAGGTCAGGAGTTCGAGCCTCCTTGCTTCCATTTTTTCATGCCCTGAAAACGCGTTAACTGCGCGGTTTTCAGGGCATTTTTTGTTTTGTGGTCAGGTGATCGGATAGCGCTCTTGCGCGTTCAGCTCCGCGATCCGGGTGACGCCCACATAAATTTCCTGTATTTTGAACCAGGTGCGCCGTCCCACGATCCCGTCCTGCTCAAGGCCGAACACGCTCTGAAAGATTTTTACCGCCATCTCTGTGGCGGATCCGAAAATGCCGTCCACCGTCAGCTTCGGGATCAGGGGATAACTGTTGGAGATGGCGTTTAACTGCTCCTGTATCTGAATGACGGCGTCGCCAGTGGAGCCGCGCCGAAGGTTATAGCCGGGCCAGGATGAGGGGATGCCGGCCACCTCCTCGGCTGTGTTGACGTATATGGAATCCCCGTAATAATAGTGCAGGATCTCGATGGCGGAATATCCCTGATCCGCCAGCCGCTTTGAACCCCACTGGCTCATCCAGCTGGGGCAGGTAACGCGCTCACCGTCGCAGTATTGTGTCAGGATGGGCTGCTTTACGTTGGGGCGCGACAGATAGGAGTCGAACAGTTCGTCCACCACCTCTGAGATGCTCTCAAAAATGTTTCGGCCATAGATCCATTTGTGGTCGAAGGCCGTGGAGGATGTGATGGTAAAATCGTAGCCTTTATTGCGGTACCATTCGGTGTATACACGGTTCAGGGTAAATGACAGGATGGCGAGAATGTTGGCCTCCAGCGCCGCCCTGGGCCAGGTGGGATAGATCTCGCTGGACGCCACATTCTTAATATAATCCCGGTATCGCTCGTAGTAGTTGAAGGCTGTGGTATCACGCGGCGAACCGTCGTGTACCACCACAAATTCCGGTATGACCACACGGGACAGCACGATCTCACTGGGCTGATTGACGGATTTTACTTCTGCTTCCGCAATCTTTGGCGGATAATTGCCGTAGAGCGTGTGCGCCGGGATGACCACCACGTCGGGTGTCTCATCCGGCTCCAGCGGGCGCATGCGGACGGTCTGCAGGGCCAGCTCCCCGGACAATACCTCCGCCCCGGATATGGTTATCGGCTCAAAGCCGTCCGCGCTTACCTGAAGGGTATATTCCGAGTAGGGCTGCGGTTCGCCGGGATTCTGGCTGTATTCCTCCGGCGGGGCCGGCAGCTCCAGGGTCTCTGTGCGGCCCGTGCTGTCTGTGCGCACTTCCTCGATCACGCGGTCTGGTTCTCCGGTGTAGGAGATATCCACCACTGCATTTTCAATGGGGCGGTCGCGTATGGCCGATTCCACGTTGATCCGCAGCTCGCCGGTGCCGCTGCCTGCCTGCTGACTTTTCACAAAATAATGCATATAACCCTCACAGAATAATTCTTGTGACCAGTATATGCATCCAAACATAGAGTGTGAAAATGAATAAAGCCGCTCTGTCCCTGACAAGATGAGCGGCTCTTATTTTTCAACAAAAATATTTTTCTCTGATCGCGTCCACCGGCATATCTTTTCCGGTCCAGAGGCGGAAGGCCTCCGCGCCCTGGTAGAGCAGCATGTACATCCCGTTGAAAGTGCGGCAGCCGCGGCTCTGCGCCTCGGCGAGAAGCCGGGTTTTGCGCGGATTGTAGATAATATCCGATACGATCAGGCCCTCGTGGAGCGCACCGCAGTCCGGGATGGGAACGGCGTCCGTGTCCGGCGCCATGCCCACGGAGGTGGCGTTGGTGAGAAGATAGCTGTCGGCAAGCTGTGCGCGCATGGAGGAGCCGTCCGCGATATCGTGGAGGCTCACGCGGCAGGAGGTGCGCCGGTTCAGCTGGTCGGTCAGCGCCTGCGCGCGCTGCCAGGACCGTCCGCGGCGGTTGAAGAGCGCGATCTCGGAGACGCCGTCCAGGGCCGCCTGCACGGCGATGGCCGTGGCCGCCCCGCCTGCGCCCAGCAGGGTCATTTTTTTGCCGATCACATCGAAGCCCGCCGCTTTGACGGAGGTCATATAGCCGACGCCATCGGTGTTGTGCCCGGTCAGGACGCCGTCGTCTATGACCACGGTGTTGACGGCTCCCATCAGGGACGCCGCTTCCGAGAGCCGGTCCGCCAGCTCGCACATCCGCACTTTTACCGGCATGGTGCAGTTAAAGCCGCGCGCGTTCAGAAACGTGAGCGCGCGGATGGCCTCCTCCATGTCCGCTTCTTTTGCCTCGAAACAGAGATACGCGTAGTCCAGCCCCAGCATCTGGAATGCCTCGTTGTGCATCAATGGGGAAATGCTGTGCGCCACCGGGCTTCCCAGAAGGCCGGTCAGGCGTGTGTGTCCTGTGATCATAATTTACCTCGCATATGTTTTTTGCCGCCGGGGCGCTTGGCGATCACGCCCTGCGCGGCCTGTTTTTTCTTATCCAGTATAGTCTATCCGCAAGAAGAAAACAATATGGATTTTGCGGCAGGGATATGTTATTCTTTGTGTGGAAGAAAAATCCCATGCTGCAGGCGCGCCTGTTTTCATCCGCGCTGTGCGGAAAATATCCGGGATTTAAAAAATGGATAAAGAAGCGCAAGAAAATATAAGAAAAGAGGAACTGCAATGACCGATCAAGTAACCATCCGAAATCTGACGCTCGGGGAGGGGATCCCCAAAATCTGCATCCCCGTCATGGGAAAAGACAGCAGGGAAGTGCTGGCGTCCGCCCGGGCGGCGCTGGAGCACGGGCCGGATATCCTGGAACTGCGGGCGGATTTTCTGGAGCATCCCTCCGATGCAGAGCAGGTGTGCGCCCTGCTTGCGGAGTTCCGCGCGGCCGCCGGGGATGTGCCGGTCCTGTTTACCTTCCGCACGAAGGGGGAGGGCGGAGAGCGGGAACTGCCCCTTCAAACCTACGAGGAGCTCCTTGCGGCTGTCTGCGCCTCCGGGACGGCGGACGCGGTGGACGTGGAGCTGTTTTTGGGGGAGCGCACGGCAGAAAAACTCATCCGGGAAGCGCACGCGCACGGCGTGAGAGTCATCCTGTCCAGCCATGATTTTGAAAAGACCCCGCCCGCGCAGGAGATCACGGGGCGCCTGCGCAAAATGCAGGAGCTCGGCGCGGATGTGGCAAAGATCGCGGTGATGCCGCGCTGCGAGGAGGATGTGCTGACCCTTCTTTCGGCCACCCTGGAGAGCAGGCGCGAACTGCGGGTGCCCATCATTACCATGTCCATGGGCGCTCTGGGGATGGTGAGCCGCCTTCTGGGGGAGACGTTCGGCTCCGCCCTCACGTTCGGCATGGCGGGGCGGGCCTCGGCCCCGGGACAGATCCCCGCGCGGGAGCTGCGAAAGCTTCTGCAGGAGATCCATCATTACAGCTGCGGTTCGGGCAGATAAGATCCCCGTGTCGATTTTTGTCGAGGAAATCTTGGATTTTCGACTGTTGTTTTGACAAAACTCACGCCTCTTTTCCCGTATACTTAGATACGGGAAGGGAGGCTTTTTGTGTATTATGAGTTCTACCTGGATGTCTATTTTCTGGAAGATCTGGTGATGAACTGCCTGGTGCTCTCGATAGCCGGACAGGTGCAAAAAGTGCGTGCTTCCCTTTGGAGGATCGTGCTGGCCGGGGTGCTCGGGGCGCTTATTTCGTGTGCCGCCGTGGTTCTTCCCATACACAGGAGCGCAGTGCTCACGGCTCTTTGCGGCCTGCTTTCCTGCCCGGTCATGGCGCTTGCGGCATTTGGAAGAAAAGGCCGGTGCGCCTTCATCCAGATGAGCGTGAGCGTGGCGTGTTTCGCCCTGTTTCTCGGGGCCATCTGGCAGATCCTGCGGGTGGAATTCTCCGTGCCGTTTGCGGCGTCCGTGCCAGGAGGCTATTTTCTGGCGCGCTTATTGTGGGATGCCTGGCGGCGGATGCAAAGCCGCACAAAATATATTTACGAGGTGACCCTGGCAAGAGGCGGGCGCAAGATCCGCCTGAAAGGACTTCTGGACAGCGGCAACCGGCTGGTGCAGCCGGGAACTCTGCGGCCTGTACATATCGCGGATTTTGAGGAGATGCAGAAGCTGCTGAGCGAGGAGGAGACCAGAGAGCTCGCCGGCCTTCTGCAGCTGAAGGCGGAGCAGGCGGCGAGCGGGAAATTTACGCTGATCCCGTTTCAGTCTATCGGAAACGGGGAGGGAGTGCTGCCGGCCATTCTGCTGGACGGCATCTGCATAAAGCATGGGGAGAGTGCGTGGAGTACAAAAGGGGTTCTGGTCGCGGTCAGCAAGACGGCGGTCAGCAGCAGAGGAGAATATCAGATGATATTGCACCCTCATATTTTAGAGTAGCAGCAGGAGGAAGTATGATATGATAATTAAGGTGTCGGTTCCCAGGAGGTTCCAGCTCCGCATGATCCCGCGGATGTCGGATATCATCCGAAAAACGCCCGGCGAGATCCACTATATCGGAGGCAGCGAGGTGCTGCCATCGCCGCTGGAACCGGGGAAAGAAGCAAAGGCGATCGAACAGCTTGTGAGCGGGGAGTCGCAGGAGGCCAAGTCGCTCCTCATCGAGCACAATCTCCGCCTGGTAGTATATATCGCAAAAAAATTTGACAACACGGGGGTGGGCGTGGAAGATCTCATTTCCATCGGCACCATCGGCCTCATCAAGGCCATCAACACCTTCAACCCGGACAAGAATATCAAGCTCGCCACGTATGCGTCCCGCTGCATTGAAAATGAGATCCTCATGTATCTGCGGCGCACCAGCAAGACGCGCATGGAGGTCTCCTTTGACGAGCCGTTGAACGTGGACTGGGACGGCAACGAGCTGCTGCTCTCCGACATCCTGGGGACGGACGAGGACGTGATCTACCGCAACATGGAGACGGAGGTGGAGTACACGCTCTTAAAGCGCGCCATCGAAAAGCTGAACGACCGGGAGCGCACCATCATCCAGCTGCGGTTCGGCCTCGGCCGGGGCGACGGCAGGGAGAAGACCCAAAAAGAGGTGGCGGATCTTCTGGGGATTTCCCAGTCTTACATATCCAGGCTGGAAAAAAAGATCATCGGAAGGCTGAAAAAGGAGATCGTGCGGGCGGAGTGCTGACGAAAAGACGGCCGGCGCGCGGACCAGGGCGGTCTCTATACAGACAAAAAAGATTTTCTGGCGTGACAGGGCAAAATGCGCTATACTGTCAAAAGAGGGCAGAGAAGGCGTGTTCAGATCTCTGCCCGAAGTGCGCGGGACGCATATTGTCAGGAGGTCTATGTCTATATGCAGCAGAAAAGCAATTCCGGGAATTTTGCAGAGGGAAAGGTTTGGAAACACATTGTGGCGCTGGCCGTGCCCATGACGGTGGCGCAGCTGGTGCAGGTGGTGTACAACGTGGTAGACCGCATCTATATCGGGCATCTGCCCGGGGCTTCCTCCCTGGCGCTCACCGGCCTCGGCCTTACGTTTCCCGTGATCACGCTGATCTCGGCGTTTACCAATCTGTTCGGCATGGGCGGCGCGCCCCTGTGCTCCATCGCCCGCGGCAGGCAGGATAAAGAGCGCGCGGAAAAGATCGTGGGGAACACGTTTACCATGCTGGTCCTCACCAGCGCGGTCATGCTGGCGGTGTGCTACCTCTTCTTAAAGCCCATCCTCTATCTGTTCGGGGCCAGCGACGCCACCTATCCCTACGCGCGGCAGTACCTGCAGATCTACCTTCTGGGGACGCCGTTTGTGATGCTGGGCACCGGCATGAACGGGTTTATCAACTGCCAGGGCTTTGCCAAAATGGGCATGATGACCATTCTGCTGGGCGCGGTGGTCAACATTGCGCTGGATCCCGTGTTCATTTTCGGACTCGGCATGGGGGTGGCGGGAGCCGCCGTGGCGACGGTGTTCTCCCAGCTGCTCTCGGCTGTCTGGGTGCTGCTTTTTCTGACCGGGAAAAAGACGCAGCTCCGCATTCAGAAACGTTTCCTAAAGCCGGAGCCGAAGCTGGTGGGAGAGATCGCCAGCCTGGGGCTTGCGGGCTGCATCATGTCCGCCACCAACGGGGCGGTGCAGATCGCCTGCAACGCCACTTTGCGCGACCACGGCGGAGATCTGTACGTGGGCATCATGACGGTGCTCAACTCTGTGCGGGATGTGGTGGTGCTGCCGGTGCACGGCCTCACATCGGCGTTCCAGCCGGTGCTGGGGTTCAATTACGGCGCGAAGGAATACGGCAGGGTGAAGCAGAGCATCGTGTTTACTTCCGTCGCGGGCATCCTCTATATGGCGCTGATGTGGCTGGTTTTGTTTCTGTTCCCGGAACCGTTCATCCACGTCTTTAACTCGGATCCGGAGCTGATCGCAAAGGGCGTTCCGGCCCTGCATTTGTATTTCTTCGGGTTCTTTATGATGGCGTTCCAGTTTGCGGGCCAGGCCACTTTCACCGGCATGGGCCTTGCGCACCAGGCGGTGTTCTTTTCCCTGTTCCGAAAGATCATCATCGTGGTTCCCCTCACGCTGCTGCTCCCCCGCGTGGCCGGACTTGGGGTCAACGGCGTGTTTGTGGCGGAGCCGATCTCTAATTTTGTCGGCGGGCTGGCCTGCTTTGCGACCATGATCTTCACCGTTAAAAAACTGATCCGAAGGGACGAGGGCGTCCGCTCGCGCTGAATACAGTTGTCAAGGTCTAATAATTTTTATATTTTTCTCAAAATCGCATAAACCCCATCCAGAATGAGAATTATTTTACCGGGATGATATTTCACATATCATTCCGGTAATTTTTTTGCGCCCCGGAGCGCGGCGGCCGTTTTGGAAAAGACGGCCCCGGCTGTGTCTGCGCGGACGGCGGACAGCCCTGCGCGGCCGGCCCGGAGCGGATCATTCTAAGGAGGGTTCTTGCAATGGCACTGAACAAAGTGGAAATATGCGGGGTCAACACGTCAAAGCTCCCGGTTCTTACGAATGAGGAAAAAGAGGATCTGATCCGAAGGATCAAAAAAGGGGATATGGAGGCGCGGGAGCTGTACATCAAAGGCAATTTGCGCCTGGTTCTGAGCGTTATCAAGCGCTTTTCGGCCAGCAATGAGAATGCGGACGACCTGTTTCAGATCGGCTGCATCGGGCTGATGAAGGCCATCGACAATTTCAACGTGGATATGGATGTGAAGTTCAGCACATACGCGGTGCCAATGATCATCGGGGAGATCCGGCGCTATCTGCGGGACAACAATTCCATCCGGGTGAGCCGCTCCCTGCGGGACACGGCCTACAAGGCTCTCTACACGCGGGAGGCCTATATGAAAAAATATTTAAAAGAGCCGACCATCAACGAGATCGCCGAGGAGATCGGCATCTCCAAGGAGGACATCGTGTTTGCCATGGACGCCATCCAGAGTCCTTTAAGTCTCTACGACCCGGTCTACTCGGAGGGCGGAGATACCCTCTACGTGATGGACCAGATCAGCGACAAGAAAAACAGGGAGGAAAACTGGGTGGAATCCCTGGCCCTGCAGGAGGCCATGCGGCGATTGAGCGACCGCGAGCGCAGGATCATTGACATGCGGTTTTTTGAGGGCAAGACCCAGATGGAGGTGGCGGATGAGATACACATTTCCCAGGCGCAGGTAAGCCGCCTGGAGAAAAGTGCTCTGAAAAGTATGCGGAATTTTTTGCGGTAAGGGGCGAAAGCCCCTTATTTTTCTTTCTTTGGCGCCACCTCCACCAGTATGATATCCCTGCCGATCTGACAGATGCATTTCCACGGGATCACGATCTCGCAGTCGTGCCCCCAGAAGGAGGAGAAGCGCCCGCCTCCGGTGACCACAAGGGCGGTGACGCAGCCGCTCTGGCAGTCGATCTCCACGTCCACCACGCAGCCTAAGGACGCGCAGGTGCAGATATTGATCACTTCTTTCTGGCGCAGTTCACACAGTCTCATGGAGCAGCCCCCAAAAAAATTCATTTCTGTTTATTATATGCAATTGACAGTGAGACTTCAATTGAGATATACTCAAAAAGGAGTATATTTTATTCGGGAGGGGAACAACATGAAGTGTCCGTTTTGCAATCAGGATAATACGCGGGTAGTGGATTCCAGGCCGGCTGATGACAACAATTCCATCCGCCGCCGCAGGCTCTGTGACGAGTGCGGGAAGCGCTTTACTACATACGAAAAGGTGGAGACCATTCCGCTGATCGTCATCAAAAAAGACCAGAAGCGTGAGCAGTATGACCGCAGAAAGATCGAGTCGGGAGTCCTGAAGGCGTGTTACAAGCGGCCCATCTCTGCACAGCAGATCAACGACACCATCAACCGGGTCGAGACCGAGGTGTTCAACCGCGAGGAGCGCGAGCTGCCCAGCAGCGTGATAGGGGAGATCGTCATGGAGCGGCTGAAGGAGCTGGACTCCGTGGCCTATGTGCGCTTTGCCTCTGTGTACAGAGAATTTAAAGACGTGAATACGTTTATGGACGAGCTGAAAAAAATTCTGAACTGATGTAGCCGGACTGCCGCAAAACAAAAGGCTTTGCAGCAGTCCTGTTTTGTACATGCCCGCGCTGTGCGGGAAAATGCCATGTTACGGGGGAGAATACGGTGAATAAAGTCATCAGCGAACTGTTAAAAGAAAATTTTTCCTACCCGTCGGAGCGCCTGAGCATCTCTGAGAAGAAGATCGAGGGCGAGATCCGCGAGGGCCGGCGCTTTGGGGGCCGTTTTTTTATCGGCTCCGGGAACGGCCAGGTGCAGGGCTTCCTGTATTCCACCAACCCGCGGGTCACCTGTACGCCGGAATATTTTATCGGGTTTCGGGCGGAGATCGCGTTTGAGGTCCGCCCGGAGGGCCTGACATGCGGGGACGTCCTGGAGGGAGAGTTTGTCATCTGCTCGCCGTCCGGGGAGTATACGCTGCCCTACAGCCTGCGCGTCGCAGGGGATGCGGGCGGGGAGGAGGCGCAGCCGCCTGTGCTGTCGCAGGAGGAGTTTGCGCGCCTGGCCCGGGAGGACTTTTCCCGGGCGTACGCCCTGTTTGCCTCGCGCGGGTTTGCGGCGGTTCCCGCCGCGTGGGGAGGCGCCTGCCTCTCCCTCTACGAGGGGCTTGCGGCAAAAGGACTGTCCTACCACAGCCTGGAGCAGTTCCTGGTGGGACTCGGGCAGAAGGAGCCGGTCACGGTCAGACTGGAGAACGATCACATTTACCGGAACGGGCTCGATGAAAATGTGCGCGAGGAAGTGACGCTCACCAAGAATACCTGGGGGTTTGCAAAACTGTCCGTCTCTGCCGACGCGCCGTTTCTGCAGGTGGAGAGGACGGAGCTTACCACGGAGGAGTTCGTGGGGAGCAGCTGTGCGCTGGGGTTCGTCATCCGCAGGGACAAGCTGCACGCGGGGCGGAACCTGGGCCGCATCCGCATTGTCACGGGGTGCAGGGAGCAGGTGTGCACGGTGGAGGTCCGCTGTGCGTCTTCTGCCGCGCCCGACCGCAGCCTGCACCAGAGGCGGCAGGAGATCCTGCGGCTTTCGAGCGCCTACATCGACTATCGCGCGGGGCGCGTGGGAAAAAAGGAGTGGACCGGCATATCGCAGGTCTGCCTGGACAACATCAGAAAGGCGGGCGGCCGGGATATCTTTTATGATCTGTACAGCGCCTGCCTCCTGTTCGAGGCCGGGGACGCCGTGCACGCGCAGATGGCGCTGACGGAGCTGTCAGAGCGAAAGGAGGAGCTTGCGGCTCCCGCCTGGAAGGGGTGCCTTCTGTACCTCACTTCGCTTGAGAACAGCGATAAAGAATATCTGGAATATGTGCGGAACGAGATCCGCGATCTGTATCTCGCAAACCAGGAAAACTGGGTGCTGCAGTGGCTGATGCTGCGGGTGGGAGATACCGTGTACAAAAGCGATACGGAGCGGCTGGACGCCCTGCGCAGGCAATATATCTGCGGCTGCGCGAGCCCGGTGCTGTACCTGGAGGGCTGGGAGATCTTAAAGCGGGAACCCCTGATGCTCCGCAGCCTGGAGGAATATGAGATCCACCTGCTGGCTTTTCTGGCGAAGGAAAAGCTTTTAAACCGCGAGATCTGCGGACAGGCGGCGCAGCTCGCCGCGCGCTTTTCCACATATCATCCCCTTTTGTACCGTGTGCTGGAGCAGTGCTTTCAGCAGTTCCCCAGCCGCGGCCTGCTGACGGCCATCTGCTCGCTGCTGATGAAGGGGCGCAAGAGCGATCCCAAGTATGCCGGGTGGTTTGAGATGGGCGTCCGGCAGGACCTGCGCCTGGCCGGCCTTTATGAATACTACGCGCAGTCGGTGCAGGACCTGAACACCCGCCTGCTCCCCCAGTCGATCCAGATGTATTTTTCCTACAACAACACCCTGGGGTTCGACCGCAAAGCGGCCCTCTACGCCAACATCATCCGGGCGCGCACCAGGGATTCCCAGACGTTTGAGACTTACCGCCCGGCGATGGAGCGTTTTTTGGAGGAGCAGCTTCTGGCGGGCAGGATCAGCGGGGATCTGGCCCTGATCTATGACGGGCTGCTGACCCGGTACCTGCTGGACGAACGCCTGGCGGGCGGGCTTGCGAAGGTGCTCTTTGCCCACGAAGTCCTCTGTGAGGATCCGCAGATCCGCCATGTGGTGGCGGTGCACGGGGAGACCGCGCAGGAACAGCGCGTTCCCCTGAGCGGCGGAAGGGCATACGTGCAGATCTTCACGCCCGGCTGCAGCATTCTTCTGGAAGATAAGAGCGGGGCGCGCTACGCGGACCCGTCGCTGTATCAGGTAAAGCGGATGCTGACGAGAACGGATCTCGAGGAGTTCTGCCGCGGGCAGGAGCCCGTGTCCCGGGGACTGCTGCTGCATGACCTGTACGGCATGGAGGTCACGGCGGACAACGCGGGGCGCTTTGTGAGACTGCCGGGCCTTGCGGGCCTGCGGGAGGGGTTCCGGCAGGAGGTCGAGGAAAAACTCCTGTCCTACTTTGAGGGGCACCCAAATGACGAAAATCTGCAGAAATTTCTGGAGCAGGCGGATCTTGCCGGGCTCGCAAAGCGCTCGATGCGGGAGCTGTCGGAGCTTCTGGTGAGCGCGGGCCTTATGGGGCAGGCGCTGGAGCTCATCCGGGAAAACGGTCCCGAAAAAGTGGACGCGCGCACGCTGGTGCGCCTGTGCAGCTATCTGGTGCAGGAGAGGGAGCAGGAGCAGGACGGAGAGCTTCTGCAGCTCTGCGCGCGCTGTTTTGCCCGGGGCGTCTACGACGAGGCGGTCCTTTCCTATCTCATGCGCTGGTATGAGGGGCCGGTCCGGACGATGAAGGCGGTGTGGAAGGCCGGCCGCGGCTTTTTGCTGGAGGGCTTTTCCCTGGAGGAAAAGATCCTGGCGTCGGTGCTCTACATGCGCTGCCATATGGAGGACACGGAGCCGGTCTTCGAGGACTATGCAAAGGGACAGGGAAACGCAGGGCTCTGCCGCGCTTACGTCATCTGGATGTCCTACTGCTATTTTGTCCGGGAGGCGGAGACGGCGCAGCCGGTGTTTGACTATATGGAGCAGAAGATCCTGGGGAAGATGCAGGCTCCGCAGATCTGCCAGCTGGCCATGCTGCGGCATTACTGCCTGTCGGACAGCCTGAGCGCGGGCAGGCAGAAATGGCTTCTGTATCTTCTGGATAAATACACGGCGCGCGGCATGTATTTCCGCTTTTACCAGAGGCTGCCGGCGAAGATCCTGCGGCAGTTCCATCTGCACGACAAATACATCCTGGAGTACCGCGCCGATCCCCGCAGCTATGTGGCCATCCACTACCGCCTGAACGGCGGGAGGGAGCAGACGGCGCCCATGGATCACGTCTGCCACGGGATCTTTGTGCGGACCTTTACCCTGTTTTACCAGGATAAGCTGGAATGGCACTGGACGGAGGAGCACAAAAACGGCGTGACCAGTACGAAGGAGCAGACGCTGGTGTGCACGCGCCGGTCCGCGCGGGGGAGCACCGGACGCTATGAGCTCATCAACCGGCTCGCGGAGGCCGAGAGCAGGAAGGATCAGAAGCAGAAGGGCGAGATCCGCAGGCAGTATATCGGGCAGCAGTATCTGGTGGAAGAACTTTTCCGGACACCGTAAAAAGAGACAGGGGCAAGGAGAATACAGATGAAAAAGACAATGATCGGTCTGGACCTGGACAGGGAGAACGCACAGATTTCTTATTATAATGAGAGATGCACACAGCCGGAGACAGTCAGCCTCTCGCAGCAGGAGGAGCGCTACCTGATCCCGGTGCCCGCAGATCTTTTTAAGCTCATTGAGGGGAATGTGGAGCTGGGACAGACGGCGCTGGCCAATTTCCTGAAGACATGCATCTCTTATATCAAGCCGGTTCCGCAGATGGAGGACGTGTGCATCATGGTGACCATGAAGCAGATCACGCAGCCCTGGGCGGACGCGCTCCGCCTGGCGTGCCAGATGCTGGGCATCCGCCCGGAAGATATTTTTCTGCAGACGCACCAGGAGAGCTTCTGCTGCTACACCCTGAACCAGAAGCGGGAACTGTGGTCCCACCGGGTGGCCTTGTTTGAGTATGAGGACAGCAGGATCTCCTCCTATGTGATGAAGATCGACTACAGCACAAGGCCCGCCCTGGTGAGCGCAGAGCCCGAGGAGGTGCTGGACCTCGGCAGGCAGGGAAATCTGGACGCGCAGCAGTGGGACAAAAAGCGCGACGGCCTGTTTTTGAATATGATCCGGGAGGTGTTCCGGAACGATTCGTTTTCCGCCATCTACCTCATCGGGGACAGCTTTGACAAGACCTGGGCGGTGGAGTCCCTGCAGTTCCTCTGCCGCAGGCGCCACGTGTTCCAGGGGCGCAACCTGTACACGAAGGGAGCCTGCTACGGCGCCATGCAGCGCATGGGGATCGATAAAAAGACGAATCAGCTCCTCTACTTCAGCCCGGATATGGTGACCGTCAACCTGAGCATGCAGATGGACATGCGCGGGAAGACGGGCAGCTATATGCTGATCAGCGCCGGCGTCAACTGGTTTGAGGCGGAGCACACCTGCGAGTTTATCGCGGACGATACGAACGAGATCGAGATCTTCGCGCGGTCGATGGAGGGCGGCGCGCCCGAGAGGTACAGCATCGTGCTCAAGGGGCTGGAACCGCGCAAAGGGCGCACCATGCGGCTCTGGCTGCAGGCGAGGTTTACCGCGCAGAACCGCTGCAGAGTGACCGTGCGCGACCTTGGGTTCGGCGAGTTTTACCCGCCTTCCGGCAAGGTGTGGGAGAGCACGTTGGAGGTGTGATATGGGAGGATATTATCTTTGCGAGACGCCGAGGGCCAGGCACCCGTATTATGTGGAGAGCGTGGGCCTGCACCTCTGGTCTGTCGAGGAACTCTGTTATTATATGAAAGAAAATCTGTACCTGCTGGATGAGACGATCCTCAATGAGGAGCTGGCCGGATGGCTGGGAGGCGAGCTCGGCCTTGTCAGGCTGGAGAAGATCCTGTACCGGGCTCTGGAGTCCGGCACGCCCTCCGATTTTGTGCTGCCCATCTTTGAGGAGTGCGGCTATCTTTCGAAGGAGGAATTCCAGCATTTCCGGGAAGAGTTTGAGCAGGTGCTGATCGAATCCGGGGACACGCGCAAAAAGAGGAAGGCGGATTACCTGGTCAGCTATGGGATGTATATCCGCGCCATCAAAGAGTACCGGCAGCTCCTGGAAAAGCGGGCGCCCGGGCGCCTGGGCATCCAGTTTTACGCCTCCGTGCTGGAAAACATGGCCGCCGCCTACGCCAGACTGTTCCGGTTTGAGGAGGCCGCCGACTGTCTGTGGGAATCTTACAATACGCTGAAGTCGCGGAAGGTGTATGAGAACTATCTGCGGCTTTTGCCGCTGTTCCTCTCGGAGCGCCGCTACCACGAGCGCCTGGAACAGATCCATGCGGACCGCGACCACGCTGCGGCCATGCGCGAGGAGGTGGCCGCCATCTTTGCGGAGGCGCAGTCCAGCCGCTTCGCGCAGGAGTGGGACTCCCTCGCGGACGCAGAGCGGCTGGAAAAGCTGAAGGCGGACTATGTGGCCTGCACCTGAACCAGGGCACCTGAGCCGGGCGCTCCTGCCCGCGCCGGGAACGCCGGGATCGGCGTTTTTTCCTTGACAGACGCCCCATCCTGTGCTATCCTGTAACCGGTTTCATGGTTTACCATGATGCAGTGAAAACGTGGTAGCAGAAAAAAGCAAAGAGCAGGAGGAGAAGATTATGAAAAAGAGAATGTTTCAGGCGGCTGCGGTGGTCTTTGCGGCTGCAATGCTTGGCACATCCGCCCTGGCGGTGGACGACGGCACATTTACGGTAGGATTTGACGCGGAGTACCCGCCCTATGGCTATATGGACGAGAACGGCGAGTACACCGGTTTTGACCTGGAGCTCGCGCAGGCCGTGTGCGACCTGGAGGGCTGGGAGCTGGTAAAGCAGCCCATCGCGTGGGATTCCAAGGACATGGAGCTGGATGCGGGCAACATCGACTGCATCTGGAACGGCTTCACCATGAACGGCCGTGAGGATCAGTACGAGTTCTCCAAACCCTATGTGGACAACAGCCAGGTGATAGTCGTGGCGGCGGATTCCGGCATCACGGCCCTGGCGGATCTGGAAGGAAAGGTCGTGGGCGTGCAGGCTGCGAGCGCGGCTCTGAACGTGCTCACGGATGAGGAGGCTCAGAAGGCCCTGGGCGATACCTTCGGCGAGCTGATCGAGTTTGCGGATTATAACCAGGCGTTTACCGAGCTGCAGGCAGGTTCCCTGGATGCGGTGGCCATGGACATCGGCGTGGCGAACTATCAGATCAAGAACCGCGGCGAGGGCTTTGTGATCCTGGACGAGGCTTTAAATTCCGAGCAGTACGCCATCGGCTTCAAGGTGGGCAACACCGAGCTGCGCGACATCGTGGACAAAGATCTGGACGTTCTGGTGGAGGACGGCACCTTTGCCGAGCTGGCCGAGAAGTATGAGATCTCCGATCTGGTATGCCTTGGCACAGACGATGCGGAGGAGACGACCGAGGAGGAGACCACCGAGGCGGCTGCAGAGTAGGCAGTTACAATTTGAAGAGATGAAAGCGGGGGTTCCGTTATCCGTTTTCCGGATGCGGGATCCCCGTTTCTGTGATAGGAGGCGCTATGAGTTTTTCTGTGATGCTTGCCCAGCTGGCGGACGGCATGGTCCGGACGGTGGGGATCTTTTTTCTGACCCTTCTGTTCTCCCTGCCGCTGGGATTTCTGGTGTGTTTTGGAAGAATGGCGAAAAAGGGCGCTGTCGGGAACCTGGTGGGGATCCTTTTCCGCGCCTATATATCCGTGATGCGCGGCACGCCGCTGATGCTTCAGCTGATGGTGGTCTATTTCGGCCCGTACTTCCTGTTTGGCATGTCCATCGGGAACAAATGGCGCTTTCCGGCCATCATCATCGGGTTTTCCCTGAACTACGCGGCCTACTTTGCGGAGATCTACCGCTCCGGCATCGAGTCCATGCCCATCGGGCAGTACGAGGCGGCGAAGCTGCTGGGCTACAGCAGGACGCAGACATTTTTTAAGATCATCCTGCCCCAGGTGATAAAGAGGATCCTGCCGGCGGTCACCAACGAGGTCATCACCCTGGTAAAAGACACCTCTTTGGCCTACGCGCTCGCCTACGCGGAGATGTTTACCATCGCGAAGCAGATCGTGGCGTCCAAGTCCGATTTTACCCCGTTCATCATCGCGGCGGTATTCTACTATATCTTCAACCTCATCGTGGCCGTGGCCATGGAGTTCATCGAGAAGAAATTAAACTATTATCACTAGGGAGGGCGGAAGATGAAATATCTGGAAATGGATCATGTGAAAAAATCTTTCGACGGGCTGGAAGTCTTAAAAGACATCTCGCTCTCCGTGGAGGGCGGCGAGGTGCTCTCCATCATCGGCCCGTCCGGCTCCGGAAAGACCACGCTTCTGCGCTGCGCCACCCTTCTGGAGACCATGGACTGCGGAAGCCTTTCCTATCTCGGGGAGAGCGCGGCCGAGATCGTGGACGGCAGATCCGTCTACAAAAAGCCGGCGGAGCTGGCGAAGATCCGGGAAAAGTTCGGGCTGGTGTTCCAGAGCTTCAACCTGTTCCCGCATTTCAGCGTGATGAAAAACATCACGGACGCCCCCATCCACGTGCAGAAGAGGCCGAAGGACGAGGTCTACAAAGAGGCGAGGGAGCTTCTGGACAAAATGGGGCTGGGGGACAAGGAGCGCGCCTATCCCTGCCAGCTCTCCGGAGGGCAGTGCCAGCGCGTGGCCATCGCAAGGGCCCTGGCCTTAAACCCCAAGGTGCTGTTCTTCGACGAGCCCACGTCGGCCCTGGATCCGGAGCTGACGGGGGAGGTGCTCAAGGTCATCCGATCCCTGGCCCAGATGCACATCACCATGGTGATCGTCACGCACGAGATGGCCTTCGCCAGAGACATTTCCGACCGCGTCCTCTTTATGGACGGCGGCGTGGTGGCCCTGCAGGGGACGCCGCAGGAGGTGTTCGGCTCCGACAACCCGCGCATGAAGGAGTTTCTGGGCCGGTACGCCAGGCTGTGAGGAAAAGCTGCGGACGCGGAACTTTTGGTTGCAATTTGCCGGGGCATGTTTTATAATCATCATGTGCCGGGGCCGGGATCTGCGGGATGCTTTTTTGGCGGACGAGGGCGTTTCTGGTCTGCACGGCATGATTTGACCCAATATTATCAATATGCCGATAAAAAAGAAAGGGCGGAGCACGCGAATGAAGAAAATGGAGCAGTTGTATGAGGGCAAGGCGAAAAAGGTATTTGCCACGGAGGATCCGGGCATTGTGATCGTGGATTACAAGGATGACGCCACAGCGTTCAACGGGGTAAAAAAGGGCACCATCGTGGGCAAGGGCGCGATCAACAACCGCATGACAAACCACGTATTCAAGTTGTTTGAGGCGGAGGGCATCCCCACGCATCTGGTGGAGGAACTGAGCGACCGGGAGACGGCGGTGAAAAAAGTGCAGATCGTTCCGCTGGAAGTGATCGTGCGCAACGTGGCGGCGGGCAGCTTCTCCAAGAGAATGGGCGTGGAGGAAGGAAGAGAGCTTCTCTGCCCCATCATCGAATTCAGCTATAAAAATGACGACCTGGGAGATCCGTTCATCAACGACGACTATGCGCTGGCCCTCGGGCTCGCCACCCAGGAGGAGATCGACACCATCAAGAACTATACCAGAAAGATCAACGAGATCATGAAAGCCTACTTCCTGAACGCGGGGATGAAGCTGATCGATTTCAAGATCGAGTTCGGCAGGCTGCCGGACGGCACCATCATTCTGGCGGACGAGGTTTCGCCGGACACCTGCCGCCTGTGGGACGTCAACACAAACGAGAAGCTGGACAAGGACCGCTTCCGCCGCGACCTGGGGAATGTGGAAGAGGCGTACAACGAAGTGTTCAGGCGTCTGGGGCTTGCATAAAAACAGAAAGCGCCGCGAAGGGCGGCGTATCAGAACAGACTATACAAGGGGAGGATGAACGATGCGCCAGAGTGGGCGTGTGCTCGTGCTCCCCTTATTTTGCGAAGGACGCCGGGATTGCCCGGCCTCTGCGGAGCCGCGCATTTGCGGATGCGGGCCCGCGGATCCGGGCGGACAAAAGCGTCCGGCGGGGAGAAAACTATGGAAGAATGTGAGATCTACGAGCAGCGCGAGCCGGAGGAAAAACTGCGCGAGGAGTGCGGCATCTTCGGCATGTACGACCTGGACGGCAAAGATGTGGCGGCGCCCATCTATTACGGACTGTTCGCCCTGCAGCACCGGGGCCAGGAGAGCTGCGGCATTGCGGTGAGCGACACCAACGGCCCCAAGGGGAAGGTGAGTTCCTGCAAGGGCATGGGCCTCGTCAACGAGGTGTTCAGCCCGGCCGCCTTAGAGGCCCTGAAGGGCGACATCGGCGTGGGGCACGTGCGCTATTCCACGGCCGGGGAGAGTTCCCGGGAAAACGCGCAGCCCCTGGTTTTGAATTATGTGAAGGGCACCCTGGGACTGGCCCACAACGGCAACCTCATCAACGCGAACGAGCTGCGAAGGGAACTGGAGTACAGCGGCGCTATTTTCCAGACCACCATCGACACGGAGGTCATCGCGTACCACATCGCCAGGGAGCGGATCCCCTCGAAGAATGTGGAGGAGGCGGTGCTGCGCGCCATGAAAAAGCTGAAGGGGGCCTATTCCCTGGTGGTCATGTCCCCGCGCAAGCTGATAGGGGCGCGGGATCCCTTCGGGTTTAAGCCCTTATGCATCGGAAAGCGAGAGAACGCCTATATCATCACGTCCGAGACCTGCGCGCTGGAGACGCTGGGAGCGGAATACATCCGCGATGTGGAGCCGGGCGAGGTGGTGGCCATCACAAAGGACGGCATCTCCTCCGACCGCAGCATGTGCCTGCCCAAGGAGCAGCAGGCGCGCTGCATTTTTGAATATATCTATTTCGCCAGGCCGGACAGCCACATCGACGGGGTGAGCGTCTACGGCTCCCGCGTCCAGGCGGGGCGGTTTCTGGCCATGGACTCCCCGGTGGAGGCCGATCTGGTGGTGGGCGTCCCGGAATCCGGGAACGCGGCCGCCCTGGGCTATTCCCTGCAGTCCGGCATCCCCTACGGGAGCGCTTTTGTGAAAAACAGTTATGTGGGGCGCACGTTTATCAAGCCCAAGCAGAGCAACCGCGTGTCCAGCGTAAAGATCAAGCTGAACGTGCTCAGGGAGGCGGTGTCCGGAAAGCGGGTCATCATGATCGACGACTCCATCGTGCGGGGCACCACCAGCGACCGCATCGTGCACATGCTGCGGGAAGCCGGTGCCACCGAGGTGCACATGCGCGTCAGCTCGCCGCCGTTTCTGTGGCCCTGCTATTTCGGCACGGATGTGCCCGCGCGGGAGCAGCTCATCGCCTATAACCGCTCGGTGGAGGAGATCCGGCAGATCATCGGCGCGGACAGCCTCGGCTATCTGAAGCTGGAGCGTCTCAGGGAGATGGTGCGAGGGCTTCCCATCTGCACCGGCTGTTTTACCGGAAACTACCCCATGGATCCTCCCACGGAGGACATCCGGGGCGAGTATGAAAAATAGCGGCGGAAGCTGCCAAGTTCCCTGCACGGATGTGCGGCAAAAACATATCAGGAAAGGAAGATACCATGAACGACAGATACCAGAGCCCGTTATCGGAGCGCTATGCGAGCCGCGAGATGCAGTATATCTTCTCGCCGGACATGAAGTTTAAAACCTGGAGAAAATTGTGGATCGCCCTTGCGGAGACGGAAAAAGAGCTGGGCCTGAACATAACCGACGAGCAGATCGCGGAGCTGAAGGAGCACGCGGAGGACATCAACTATGAAGTGGCGAAGGAGCGCGAAAAAGCGGTGCGCCACGACGTGATGTCCCACGTCTACGCCTACGGGGTGCAGTGCCCCAAGGCGAAGGGCATCATCCATCTGGGGGCCACCTCCTGTTATGTGGGGGACAACACCGACATCATTGTGATGGCACAGGCCCTGAAGCTGGTGCGCCAAAAGCTGATCAACGTCATCTCCGAGTTGGCAGATTTTGCGGACACCTACAAGGCGCAGCCCACGCTGGCGTTCACGCATTTCCAGCCGGCGCAGCCCACCACGGTGGGAAAGCGCGCCACCCTGTGGATGCAGGAATTTTTGATGGACCTGGAGGACCTGGAGTATGTGCTGGGCAGCTTAAAGCTGCTGGGCAGCAAGGGGACCACGGGCACCCAGGCCAGTTTTCTGGAACTGTTCGACGGCGACCAGGAGACCATCGACAAGATCGACCCCATGATCGCGAAAAAGATGGGCTTTGAGGCCTGCTGCCCGGTGTCGGGCCAGACCTATTCCCGCAAGGTGGACACCCGGGTGCTGAACGTGCTGGCGGGCATCGCGGCCAGCGCCCACAAATTTTCCAACGACATCCGGCTTCTGCAGCACTTAAAGGAAGTGGAGGAGCCGTTCGAAAAGACGCAGATCGGATCCTCCGCCATGGCGTACAAGCGGAACCCCATGCGCAGCGAGCGCATCGCGTCCCTGTCGCGGTTTGTCATCTGCGACGCCCTGAACCCGGCCATCACTTCGGCCACGCAGTGGTTTGAGCGCACCCTGGACGACTCCGCGAACAAGCGCCTCTCCGTGCCGGAGGGCTTTCTGGCGGTGGACGGCATTCTGGATCTGATGCTGAACGTGGTGGACGGCCTGGTGGTGTACCCGAAGGTCATCGAGAAGCACCTGATGGCCGAGCTGCCGTTCATGGCCACCGAGAACATTATGATGGACGCCGTGAAAGCGGGCGGCGACCGCCAGGAGCTGCACGAGCGCATCCGCGAGCTCTCCATGGAGGCGGGCAGAAACGTGAAGGCGGAGGGAAAGGACAACAACCTTCTGGAGCTCATCGCGGCGGACCCGGCCTTCAACCTGTCCATCGACGAGCTGCAGAAGGCCATGGATCCGTCCCGCTACGTGGGACGCGCGCCGCGCCAGGTGGAAGTGTTCTTAAAGGAGAACGTGGCGCCGGTGCTGGAGGCC
This sequence comes from uncultured Marvinbryantia sp., assembly GCA_947630735.1. Lineage (GTDB taxonomy): Bacteria > Bacillota > Clostridia > Lachnospirales > Lachnospiraceae > Marvinbryantia. Next base: position 3,063 of record CANRIR010000038.1, on the reverse strand, counting down.
AACAAAGAGCTGCTGGGCATGAAGGCGCAGATCCAGGTGTGATAATTATAAAATGGAAAGCGTGGCTCCGGGCGCGTGAAAACGGAAGATGCGGCTCTGAGCGCGGCGCGCACAGAGAAAGCGTGTGCGGGAATCGCCGTGCAGGAAGCAGCGCAGAGAAAGCGCGTGCGGGAAGCGGCGCGCAGGAAACAGCGCACAGGAAGCGGCGCAGTTCGAAAGTTTGAGATCTGCTTGCGTTCTTTGCGCAAGTGTAGTATACTATGCGCGGACAGTCGGCCGCCCGGCGCGGGCAGGCTGAAGAATAAGGATAACAGGAACGGAGGATTCTATGGTACAGGCAGTAGTGGGAGCAAACTGGGGAGATGAGGGCAAGGGCAAGATCACGGATATGCTTGCCGAAAAAGCCGATATTGTTGTGCGCTTTCAGGGAGGAGCAAACGCGGGCCATACCATTGTGAACGGCTATGGGAAGTTTGCGCTGCATACCCTGCCTTCCGGCGTGTTTTACGGGCATACCACCAGCATTATCGGAAACGGGGTCGCCCTGAATATACCTTTGCTGATAAAAGAGATCCAGGGGATCGTGGAGCGCGGCGTGCCCAAGCCGAAGATCCTGGTCTCGGACCGCGCGCAGATAGTGATGTCCTACCATATCGCGTTCGACCAGTACGAGGAGGAGCGCCTTGCGGGCAGATCGTTTGGCTCCACCAAGTCCGGGATCGCGCCGTTTTATTCGGATAAATACGCGAAGATCGGGTTCCAGGTGAGCGAGCTCTTCGACGAGGCGCTGCTGAAAGAGAAGGCGGAGCGCGTCTGCGAGCAGAAAAACGTGATCCTGGAGCACCTCTACCACAAACCGGCCATCCGCCCGGAGGATCTTTTGGAGGAGCTTCACGGTTACAAAGAGATGATCGAGCCTTATGTGTGCGACACATCGGCGTTTCTGTGGGACGCCATAAAGGCCGGAAAGAATATCCTTCTTGAGGGTCAGCTGGGATCCTTAAAAGATCCGGACCACGGGATCTACCCCATGGTCACATCGTCCTCCACGCTGGCCGCATACGGCGCGGTGGGCGCGGGCATCCCGCCCTACGAGATCCGTCAGATCGTCACCGTGGTAAAAGCCTATTCCAGCGCGGTGGGCGCGGGCGCGTTCGTGAGCGAGATCTTTGGCGACGAGGCGGATGAGCTGCGAAAGAGGGGCGGCGACGGCGGCGAGTTCGGAGCCACCACGGGAAGGCCCAGGCGCATGGGCTGGTTCGACTGCGTGGCCACGCGCTACGGCTGCCGCATGCAGGGCACCACGGACGTGGCTTTCACGGTGCTGGATGTGCTGGGCTATCTGGACGAGATCCCGGTGTGCGTGGGCTATGAGATAGACGGCGAGGTCACAAAGGACTTCCCCACCACGGCCAGGCTGAACAGGGCAAAACCGGTTCTCGTAAAGCTGCCGGGCTGGAAGACGGACATCCGCGGGATCCGCACCTACGAGGAGCTGCCCGAGAACTGCCGCAGATATATAGAGTTTGTGGAGCAGGAGATCGGCTTCCCCATCACGATGGTCTCCAACGGGCCGGGAAGAAGCGATATCATCTATCGGAAATAAAACAGAAAACGGACAATGGGCCTGCACCCTGGTTTCAGACGTTTTTTGAGAGCGTTCCTGGAACCGGGGTGTTTCTTTTTGCCTTCTTGTAAATGGTCTGTATTTTGTATAAAATATCCCATAGTTATATAACAGAGTTTAGCGAATTTCTTTCTAAAATATCCGGCTTCCAGGCTCGCTGTAGCGCCGATATGAATGTACACTGCGGCATTTAAAAAACTCCTACAATGTAGACTGTAAGCGTATTTTTACAGCATTTTACAAAGGAGGGATTTTTTATGTCAACAACAAATGCGGCAAGTAAGATCCAGCGGCTCCAGGCGCAGCTGAGCGGGCTGCAGCAGGAGATCCGGCAGGGCTCCTGCACCATATCCGGCGTTGCGGAGCAGTGGCTCATGCAGGAAAAGCTGACGGTCAAGCAGTCTACTTACGCAAAGTACCGCACCAACCTGGACACCCACATCCTGCCGCAGCTTGGGCAGATGGAGGTGTCGGACCTGAACATGATGATGGTGAACACCTACATCGACTATCTGAGGCAGGACGGCAGGATCGACGGGAAGGGAGGGCTTTCGGCCAAGTACATACGCGACCTCTACACCATCCTGAAGGGCATTGTGCGGTATGCGGAGATGGAGTACAGCGTGCCGAACACCATCAAAAACTGCAAGATCCCGCCCAAAGGCGAAGTCCAGAGCATCGCGCTCACCAGGAGGCAGCAGCGCAGGCTGGAAGACTTTCTGCGCAAGGACCTGGGCAATCCCAAAAAGCTGGGCATCCTGCTGTGCCTGTATACCGGCCTTCGCATCGGGGAGGTTTGCGCCCTGCAGTGGAAACATGTAAACCTGGACACCGGTGTGCTGGAGGTCTGCCAGACGGTGCAGCGCATCCAGAATCCCGTGCGCGATGCAAAACCAAAAACCTATCTGCTGATCGGCGAGCCAAAGAGCAGGGCCTCTCTGCGTGTGGTGCCCATTCCCACATTCCTTCGCGGGATCCTGGAAAAGTACAGGAGCACCCGGGACGCGGAGGCCTATTTTCTTACCAACACCAGGCTCATGATCATGGAGCCGCGCAACTATCAGTACCACTTCAAAAAATATATGCAGGAGCTTCACATGGAGTGGGTCCATTTTCACACCCTGCGCCACACGTTTGCCACGCGCGCCATTGAGTCCGGCATGGATATGAAGGCATTGAGCGAGATGCTGGGACATGCGGGGGTGAGCATAACCATGGACCGCTATGTGCACAGCTCCGTGGAGGAGAAGAAGCGGCAGATGGAGCGGATGTGTATGTAACAGAAAAAGGGGGAAAGTCCGGGACAGGCGCGGATCTCTGCGCCGGAGAGAAAGGAGACCCGCGGGCATAAAAAAACGGAAGGGGGTGTCGCAAAATCATCAAAATTAGATGATTAAGCGGCGCCCTCGCTCATTATAGTCAAAAAATCCGGAGAC
>CANRIR010000037.1 GCA_947630735.1 uncultured Marvinbryantia sp. | reverse complement strand
TTAGATAAAATTTTATGGGTCGGATCCTGCATGGTCAGATTGTGCAGATGAAATCCTGCGGGGTCAGATCCGGCAGAAGCGCCGGATCATGTCCCGGGACATACGCACAGAACTGCGCGGTTTACAGATCAAATCCGAAATAGCGCACCGCGTTGTTGTAGCAGATGCCCTTCACGATCTTCTCCAGAGCCTTCTCATCGTCCGGATATTCTCCATTTTCCACCCAGGTTCCGATCAGGTCGCAGAGAATGCGGCGGAAGTATTCGTGGCGGGTGTAGGACAAAAAGCTGCGGGAGTCGGTCAGCATACCCACAAAGTTGCTGAGCATGCCCAGGTTCGCCAGGGAGATCATCTGTTCCGTCATGCCGGTCTTGTGGTCGTTGAACCACCACGCGCTGCCCTGCTGAAGCTTGCCGACGGCGGAAGAATCCTGGAAGCATCCCAGCACCGTGCCGATGACGGCGTTGTCGCAGGGATTTAAGGAGTACAGGATCGTCTTCGGAAGCTCGTCCGTGGTCACAAGGGCGTTCAAAAAGTCGGCGAGCTGCTCCGCCGGGGCATAGTTATTGATGCAGTCGTAGCCGGTGTCCGGGCCCAGCTTTGCGAACATCAGGCCGTTGTTGTCGCGCTTGCAGCCGTAGTGGAGCTGCATGACCCAGTTCAGGCGGTGGTATTCCCTGCCGAGGAACAGCATGAACGCGGTCTTATATTTTGCCACCTCGTCCGCTGTGAGCGCCTTGCCCGCCAGGGCTTTTGCGAAGATCGCCTCAATCTCGTCTTCCGCGGCCGGTACATGGATCACATAGTCCAGGCCGTGGTCGGACACGCGGCATCCCCGCTCGGCAAAGTACGCCATGCGCTTTGTGATGGCGGCTTTCAGGTCGGCGAAGGTTTTGATCTCAATGCCGCTCACCTCGCCCAGCTTCTGCATGTAGGGGAGGAAGGTGGCCTTTTCGATGTTGGTGGCTTTGTCCGGACGCCATGCCGGCAGCACCTGCACGTCAAACGTGTCGTCCGCTTTCAGCTTCTCGTGCCATTCCAGCGTGTCCACGGGATCGTCCGTCGTGCAGATGAGGGTGACGCCGGAGCGCTTGATGAGGCCGCGCACGCTCATATCCGGCTGCGCCAGCTTCTCATTGCAGAGGTTCCACACCTCCTCGGCCGTCTCGCCGTTTAAGTGCCCGGTGTAGCCGAAATATCTCTGCAGTTCCAGATGGGACCAGTGGTAGAGCGGATTGCCGATGAGCTTCTCCAGGGTTTCCGCCCATTTCTGAAATTTTTCCCGCGCGGGCGCGTCCCCGGTTATGTAGTATTCGTCCACGCCGTTGGAGCGCATCTGACGCCACTTGTAGTGGTCGCCGCCCAGCCATACCTCTGTGATATTGTTGAACTGCCTGTTTTCGGCGATCTCCTGCGGATTGATGTGGCAGTGATAGTCCAGGATCGGCATGGTTTCCGCATAATTGTGAAACAGCTTTTTCGCTGTTTCCGTGGAGAGAAGAAAATCTCTGTCCATGAATGGTTTCATAAAAAATACCCTCCTTAAAAAATAATTATTTTCCTGTTACAGCCCGCCGCTTTCGCGGACCGTATCAAACAAAGTGGTGGTCCCGCGCTGGATGACATTTGCGGAAAGCATGGTCTTTGCGGGAGCGGGTTTGCCGTTCAGCACGCTCATGAGGGCGGCGACGGCATTGCTGCAGCAAAATGAGAGCTGGTTGTCTATGGTGGAAAGCTCCGGCTCGCAGCAGACGCCCAGCTGGGAATTGTTGTAGCCCATGATGGAAAACTGCTCCGGGACGGCGAGGTGCCGCGCTTTTGCGTATTTCAGCGCGCCGATGGCCAGCTCATCGTCCCCGGCGATCACGGTGTCGAAGAAAAGGCCCTGCTCTGCGACGGCCAGCAGTTTGTCCCTCGCCTGGGCAATGGTTCCGTTAAACAGCACCGTGCGGCGCGGATCCAGGGGCAGGCCGCGCTTTGCGAAGGCATTCTTAAAGCCTGCCAGCTTGCACCGGCCGCTGTAGGAATCCGAGCGGTAGAGCAGGAGCAGGTCCCGCTTTCCGTGGTCCAGATAGACGGACGTTACCTGGCTGACAATATCGCCGTCGTCGCAGAGCGCGCAGTACACGTTCGGTGCTTTCAGATAGCCGTTCAGGATGATGACGGGCACCTCCGCGGCGGCGTCCAGAATATACTGATTGTGGCTGGCCACAGGTTCGATAAAACTGGAGCCCACCAGAATGACGGCGTCCACCTTTTTGGCCAGCAGCCGCTTCAGATATTCGGCCCGCGTCTCCAGCTCCATGCCCGTGCAGCTTAAGATCGCGTCGTAATGGCTGGCGCGCAGGGCCCGCTCCAGGTAGTAGACGGCGCGGGAGAAAAACTGGTCGGAAGAATCGGCGCACAGAAGGCCGATGGTCTTCATGGTGTTCAGCCCCAGACCCCGGGCGAACACATTGGGCGTGTAATCCGTCTCCGCTATGATAGCTAAGATCTTCTGCCGGGTCTTCTCGCTGACGCTGGCGTTTCCGTTCATCACGCGGGAGACCGTGGCGATGGACACGCCGGCCTTTTTGGAAATATCATATATATTCATAGATCAAGTCTGCATCCCTGTGTTCACAATGTAAGCGTTTACAAAACACATTATAGACCAAAATACAAAAAATAGCAACGACAATTCCGCTGATTTTCCAAAATTCTCCTTGACCTTTCTTCGTATGGCTACTATAATAAATGTAAGCGCTTACATATAGAGCGGACACAGGTTCCCGAGGCCGTCCGGGGCAGTATGCAGGGATGCGGCGCAGGGAGCTGTCGCAGGGAAAGGAGAAAAAGCAGATATGCAGTTGAGTGAACAGGGATTACAGAACCGCCGGGAATGGCTGGATAAAGGGTACCGCCTGCCGGAATTTGACCGGGAGGCCGTCCGGGTGAAGACAAAGGAAGCACCCCGCTGGATCCATTTCGGCGCGGGCAATATCTTCCGCGCGTTTCAGGCCAATGTCCTTCAGGAGCTTTTAAACCGGGGGCTTGCGGACACCGGCCTCATCGTGGCGGAGGGGTTTGACTATGAGATCGTGGAGAAGATGAACATTCCGCATGACGGGTACAGCGTGCTGGTAACCCTGAAGGTGGATGGGACCGTGGAGAAGACAGTGGTGGGAAGCGTGGTGGAATCCCTGACGGTAAATCCGCAGAATACGGGGGATTTTGCGCGCCTGAAGGACATTTTCCGCGCGGATTCCCTGCAGATGGTCAGCTTTACCATCACGGAAAAAGGCTACAGCCTGACAGACGGCTCGGGCAGGCTGCTCCCGGCTGTGGAGGCGGATATGAAGAAGGGGCCGCAGCAGGCGGACAGCTACATCGGCAAAGTGGCGGCGCTGCTCTATGAGCGGTATCTGTGCGGCCAGAAGCCCGTGGCGATGGTGAGCATGGACAACTGCTCCCACAACGGCGACAAGCTCTATGCGGCCATCTTTGAGCTGGCAAAAGTCTGGGCGGCCAATGGCGTCGCGGAGGCGGGCTTTGCGGACTATGTGAACGACAAGTCGAAAGTCAGCTTCCCGTGGAGCATGATCGACAAGATCACGCCGCGCCCCAACGCCAAGGTGGAGGAGATCTTAAAGGCGGACGGCCTGGAAGAGCTCGATCCGGTGATCACATCCAAAAACACCTATATCGCACCGTTTGTGAACGCCGAGGAGTGCCAGTACCTTGTCATTGAGGACGCGTTCCCCAACGGCAGGCCCGATCTGGAACCCGCGGGCATCATCTACACCAGCCGTGAGACCGTGGACAAGGTGGAAAAGATGAAGGTCTGCACCTGCCTGAACCCGCTGCACACCGCCCTGGCGGTTTACGGGTGCCTGCTGGGCTACGACCTCATTTCCGCGGAGATGAGCGATCCGACCCTGAAAAAACTGGTGGAGATCATCGGCTATCAGGAAGGACTGCCGGTGGTGGTCAACCCGGGCATCCTGGATCCCAAAAAGTTCATCGACGAAGTGATCAACGTCCGTCTGCCGAATCCCTTCATGCCGGATGCCCCGCAGCGCATCGCGACGGATACCTCCCAGAAACTGCCGATCCGCTTTGGGGAGACGATCAAGGCATACGCGGCTTCCGACCGGCTTTCCGTTGGGGACCTGAAGCTGATCCCGCTGGTCCTGGCCGGATGGCTGCGCTATCTGATGGCGGTGGACGACAAGGGGAATGCGTTTCCCCTGAGCTCGGATCCCCTGCTTGACACCGTGTGCCCGTATGTGGCGGACATCAGGCTGGGAGATGCCGGGGATGTGGCGGACAAGGTTCGTCCCATCCTGGAAAACCAGGCGATCTTTGGCGTGGATCTTTACGGTCTCGGCCTTGCGCCTGCAGTTGTTTCTTATTTTAAAGAGCTGATCGCCGGGCCGGGGGCCGTGAGGGCGACGCTGGAAAAATACGTGGGTTAGGCGTCGCTTTTGCAGCCTGAACCGATCACAGATTTGTATAGGGGGTTATACCATGTCAAACTTAGAGAAGTACCGTTTTGACGGGAGCAAAAAACTGAATATTTCGAAATTGCCGACCAACAGCAAACAGGACGATGTGGACAAGGAGAAGATCCTGGCGCGCACGGAGAAAAACCAGGAGAAGATCTTCGCCCTGCAGGACAAACTGTACGCCGAGAGCAAGGAAGGCCTGCTGATCGTGCTGCAGGCGCGGGACGCCGCGGGCAAGGACAGCACCATCCGCCACGTCATGGGCGGGGTCAATCCGCAGGGCGTGCAGGTGTACAGCTACAAGCAGCCCTCCAAGGAGGAGCTGGCGCACGACTTTTTGTGGCGCTGCAACCTGAACTTGCCGCGCAGGGGCATGATCGCCATTTTCAACCGCTCTTATTATGAAGACGTGCTGGTGGTGCGCGTGCACAAGCTGTACAAGACCTACAATATGGCTTCCAGGTGCCTGAAGGGAAAAGAATTTATCCAGAAGCGCTATGAACACATCCGCAATTATGAGGAATACCTGTACGACAACAGCTACCGCGTGCTGAAGATCTTCCTGAACGTCTCCGAGGAAAAGCAGAAAGAGCGCTTCCTGGAGCGCATCGATCTGCCGGAGAAAAACTGGAAGTTTTCCGGGAGCGACATGTCGGAGCGCGAACTCTGGTCGGATTACAACAAAGCGTACGAGGACGCCATAAACGCGACGTCCACCAAGGACTGCCCGTGGTACGTGATCCCGGCGGACCAGAAATGGTACAGCCGCTACCTGGTATCGGAGGCGATCCTGGATGTGCTGCAGTCCATCAACCCGAAATATCCGAAGATCTCCGAGGAGGAGGCGGCAAAATTCCCCCAATATAAGGCGGAACTGCTGAAAGAAAAGTAAGCCGGCCCTTTCCATCAAAAAATGATTGCGTCTTCGGGAAAAAAGCGCTATACTAATCATTAGTATTTTGAAATTGATTGTAAAGCGAGGAGATACTTATGAGCAAGTTTGGAAAAAGATGGATTGCCGCAGGCCTTTGCGCCGGATTATCTGCAATGCTGATGACCGGCTGTTCGTCCATAAATAAAAATGATGTGGTGGCGACATTCGGCGACAGCAAGGTGACGGTGGGGGAGGCCGGGTTCTGGCTCCGGTATAACCAGGCAGGAACCGAGAGCTCTCTCGGCTCTCTGTTCGGCGACGGCAATATGTGGGAGCAGGATCTTTTCGGCACGGGCCAGCCATACGGCGACACCCTGAAATCCCAGATCCTTTCGGATATGGAAGAAATGGTGATCATGGAAGCCCATATGGCGGATTACGGCGTGGAGCTGACCGACGAGGAGGAGGCGCAGATCGACGAGGCCGTGCAGGCGTTCCTGGCGGCAAATTCCAAAGATACCCTGAAGGCCATGTACGCGGATGAGGAGACAGTGGGCCGTCTGCTCCGCCTGAATGCGATCCGTCACAAGATGCAGCATGCGATCGAGGCGGATGTGGACACCAACGTGACGGATGAGGAAGCTGCGCAGAAGACCATCGAGTATGTGTCGTTCAGCACGGCGGCCACCACCGACGAAGACGGAAACAGCGTGGAGCTCACCGACGAGGAAAAAGAGGCGGTGAAGCAGCAGGCACAGGATGTCATCGACGCCATGAACAGCGGCAAGACCATGGAAGAAGCCGTGAAGGAAGTGGATGAGGATAAAACGGTGAACACCATGTCCTACGGCGCGGACGACACCGTGATGGCCGAGGCGCTGAAGACGGCTGCCGAGACGCTGTCGGACGGCGAAGTGGTATCGGAGCCGGCGCCGTATGACAACGGCTGGTACGTGGTCCGCATGGTCACCACCTTCGACGAGGAGGCCACAGAGGAGCACAAGAGTGAGATCGTGGAGGAACGCAAGTCGGATCTTCTGTCCGAGACGCTGGAAGGCTGGGAGCCGGAGACGCACGAGATCGATTCCGACCTGTGGGCAAAGGTCACCTTCGATGTAGGATTCAATGCGCCGGAAACGGAGTCGGAGAGCGCTGCGGAAACGGAGGCCGGAACCACCGAAGCTGAGACGGCGGAGGCCGGAACAGAGGAAGCCGAGACCACGGAGGCTGGAACGGAGGAGGCTGAGACGACGGAAGCCGAGACGACAGAGGCCGAGACCACAGAGGCGGCGGAAACCGAAGCCGCAGAGACGGAGACGAAATAGACAACAGATCACATCACAGGGAACCCCGGCGGGTTCCCTGTTTTACGATCGGGCCCGCACACGGGGCCCTGAATTGTTACAGAAATGTTAAAAACCCACACTTCTATCACATTCTTTCGCTAAAATAAAATCGGCCTTATGACATGAAAAATTTTTGATGAAAGAGTACAGGAAATGAAAAAAATTCGGATCTTAGTGGTGGAGGATGAAGAAAAGCTGGCGCGGACCATGGCGGATTTCCTGCGGCTCCAGGGCTATGAGGTGGAGTGCGCGTCCGACGGGGAGAGCGCTTTGCAGCTCTTTTATGACCAGAGGGGCAGGATCGATCTGATCCTTCTGGATGTGATGATGCCGGGGATGAGCGGCTACGAGGTCCTGCGGGAACTGCGGCTCACTTCCGATGTGCCGGTCATCCTGCTGACGGCGCGCTCTTCGGTGGAAGATCAGATGAGCGGTTTCGAGAAGGGGGCGGACGACTATATTACCAAGCCCTACACGCTGGAGCTGGTCAAGCTCCACATAGAGGCCGTGCTGAAGAGAGCGGGCAAGCTGAAGCGCACTCTGGAATACGGCGATATCAGCATAGATCTTGCCGGACAGATGGTGTACTGGCGGGGCAATTATATAGAGACGACCAGAAAAGAATATGAGCTGCTGGTCTATTTTATGGAAAATATCGGCGTGGTGCTGCGCAGGAACACGATCCTGGACGCGGTGTGGGGCTACGATTATGTGGGCGACATGCGCACGGTGGACACGCTGGTAAAGCAGCTGCGCAGGAAGCTGACAGAGGAATGCACTTACATCAAGTCTATCTACGGCGTGGGCTATATCTTTGGAGATCATAAGAGCAGGGGTAAATGAAGAAAGAAAAAGTAGGATCGAGAGACTGGCGGAAAATTGGACGGGCTGTTGGCAGAGAGCTGCGGGATAATCCCATTGTCGTGGTGTGTATTATAGTGATCCTGTCAAATCTGCTGTATGGGCTTTTGGCGGATCCGGCATATATCCGGTGGCGCATGCGGGATCTTCGCTCCGCGTATAAAGAGATCTCCATGATGGAGCTGGAGGACTTGAGCGAGGAGGACCAGGAGATCCTTCAGAATTTTCAGTCCCAGGGGCTCGAGTTTGTCATCACGGACGAACAGTTCCGCCAGATCTACATGGGCGGCATCTGGTATGACGGCGAAAAGTTTGAGAAATATATCCGCGGCCGCGTGGAATTGTATTGTGAGAAGCCGTCCATCACGGTCAGCAATTTTAAAAACCTGCATCTGCTGCGCCTTCGCGCAAAAGTCGTGCAGGGAAACCAAACCTACTATGTTTACATCCGCCGGGAGGTGCGCTCCATCTACGAATTTACCTCCCTGACGGTTCTCTATTACAGCATGATGGGCATGCTGCTGCTGTTCACAGTGGACCTGATCCTGAAGCACAGGGACAGGAAGCCGTCCGCCGCGGCCAGAAGCGGGAAAGCGGGCGGCGCGGCCGGAAACAGGAAAGCGGGCGGCGCGGCGCAGACACAGATGGACGAGGCGCAGAGGGAGTTTGTGGCCAACATCTCCCACGAGCTGAAAACGCCCCTCGCCGTCATCTCCGGACAGGTGGAGATGCTGCAGATCATGGGCAATGAGATCGACCGCGACTACTATTTCGCGTCCATCCGCGAGGAGATCGACCGGATGTCCGGCCTGGTGGGCAACCTCCTGGACCTCACCATCATGGAGCACAACATCGAGAAGATGGAGCTGACGAGGGTGGACGCGACGGATCTGATGGAGTACATGATGCTGCGGTACGACGCGCTCTTCAAGCAGAACTGCATCAAGGTGGAGCCGCACATCGAGAAAAATGTGAAGGTGCACGCGAACCGCATGTACCTGGAGCAGGCGGTCAACAATTACATCATGAACGCGTTCCAGCACACCGCGCAGGGCAAGCGCATGGGCATCAGCCTGACCGCCGGGCAGGATATGGCGTACATCGGGGTGTACAACCAGGGTCCAAACATTCCGGAGGCGGAGATGGACCAAATCTGGGAGAGCTTTTACGCCAACCCAAGCGGAAAGCGGGAGAAAAACCCGCCCATCAGCAACGCGGGCCTGGGCCTGTATATGGTAAAAAAGATCGTGGACCAGCACGGGGGCGTCTGCGGCGTGGAAAACAAGGAAAACGGGGTGCAGTTCTGGATGCGCATTCCGATCGAAAAATGAAAGATCATTCCCGAAAGGGGCTGCTTTATTACGGCGGCTCCTTTTTTTGTGGCCGAGCCATGAGCCCGCGCGCCGGGCCTGTGTTGTGTTCCCCCATAAAAGCGCTTTGAGATAATCGCTGAGCCGTGCGTCCGAGCGCGCCGGGCCCGTGTTGTGTTTTCCCCACAAAAATGCCCCGAAGCCTGCGCAGAAAAACCGCAAAATTTAAACATACAATAGCAATAAATGAGTTAGTTCAAAGGGGCAAAAATTGTATAATATTACTTTGATAAGAAGTTATTTTGCGCTTTCTATGTGAAAATTGCGGGTGCGCTTAGACGTTTGGAGGAGCCACATGAGAAATTCTGCTAAAAAAATAGCCGCCGGTGCGGCAGCCGTTTTGGCAATTATCATTATCGCTTTTGTGCTGCTGCAGGACAGGACGGAAAACTTCAGCGACAAATATGCAGGGTACGATCTTACCAGCGACGTCGAGGGCATGGAGCGGGATGGCACATACACAAAGTATCTTGCGGGGCACGCGGATGCAGTCTGCCCGGGCGAGGATGTGGAGATCGACCTGTTCCGCTATAAAGCGGAGGGCGAGGTGGAGGAGTGCGCCGACTATGAGGGTGCTCCGAAGGCGCTCTACACGGGGCTGGATTCCTGTGTGACATGGGAAGCAGAGGTCGCCGAGAGCGGTTTTTACAATCTTTACATGGAATATTTCGCCCCCGAATCCAGGGGCGTTGCGGTGGAGCGTGCGGTCTACGTGAACGGCGAGCTGCCGTTTGAGGACGCGAAGAACATTGCCTTTACCCGGATCTGGCACGACGGCGGCGAGGTGCGCACGGACAACCAGGGCAACCAGATCCGCCCGACGCAGGTGGAGTGCTTTGACTGGCAGGGAGCCTATTTCCGCGACGACATGGGCTACATCACAGAGCCCTACCAGTTTTACATGGAAAAAGGAAAGAACGAGATCACTTTAGAGGCCGAGAACGAGCCGGTGGCCATCCGCAGGCTGGCGCTGACGGCGGTAAAGACGATGGCCACCTACGACGAGTACCTGGCGGCGCAGCCCGCGGCGGCAGCGTCAAGCGAAGGACAGAACTACATACAGATCGTGCAGGGGGAGGATTCCACCTACCGCTCGGAGTCGTCGCTCTACGCGAAATACGACCGGTCGTCGCCCTCCACACAGCCCAACAGCGTGACCAAGACCGTGCTGAACTACGTGGGCGGCGAGGCCTGGAGAAGCCCGGGCCAGTGGATCGAGTGGGAGTTTGAGGTTCCCGAGGACGGCTTCTACAACATCATGGTAAAAGGACGTCAGAACTATTCGCGCGGAAACGTGTCCGGCAGAATGGTGTACATAGACGGCGAGATCCCCTTTGAAGAGATGAAGGGCATCTTCTTCCATTACAGCAACGGCTGGGACTGCCTGCAGCTCGCCGACGATCAGGGCGTACCCTACAAATTCTACCTGACGGCCGGCACGCACACTATCCGCCTGGAGGCCACCCTGGGCGGCGCGGGCGCGATCCTGGAGGAGCTGGAGGACTCCATCTTCCGGCTGAACCAGATCTACCGGAAAGTGCTGGTGTACACGGGTGCGACGCCCGACAAATACCGCGATTACAACATCCATCAGGTGTACCCCGAGGTTATGCAGGCGATGGACCTGGAGTCCAAACGCCTCTACAAGATCGTGGACGACATGGTCGCATACAGCGGCCAGAAGGCGGACAGCATCGCCTCCGCCCAGACGGTCGCCCAGCAGCTGGAGCGGTTTGTGAAAAAACCGCAGCAGATCACGCTGGAGTTTACCACCTTTAAAGACAACATTACGGCGCTGGGCACGGCGTCCCTGAATATGAGCTCCACCATGCTGGACATCGACTATCTGGCTATTACCGGGGAGAACGCGAAACTCCCGAAGGACACGGAGCCGGTGCTCGCGAGGATCTGGCATGAGATCAAATCGTTCGCCGCATCCTTTGTGGTGGATTACGATGCGGTGGGCGACGTCTACGACGACACGGACGACGTGGTTACCGTGTGGGTGCTGACGGGGCGCGACCAGGGCACCATCCTGAAGTCCATGGTGGACGACACCTTCACGCCGCAGAGCGGGATCAAGGTAAACGTGGAGATCGTGGCTCCCGACGCGCTGCTGAACGCGGTGGTGGCGGGCAGAGGCCCCAACGTGGTGCTCTCGGTGGGCGCGGACCAGCCGGTCAACTACGCCCTGCGAAACGCGGCCGAGGACCTTTCCCAGTTCCCGGATCTGAACGAGGTGCTGACGCACTACGAGGAGAGTTCCTACGAACAGTACAGGCTGGACAGCCACATATACGCCATCCCCGAGACGCAGACCTTCAACGTCATGTTCTACCGCAAGGACGTTTTGGAGGAGCTGGGGCTTGGGGTGCCCAACACCTGGCAGGAGCTGATCGAGATGCTCCCCACCATCCAGGGCAACAACATGTCGGTGGCGCTTCCCACGGCGGCGGGCAGCAGCACCACGGCCACGCCGAACACCTCCGTGGCCTCGAACGCGCCGGATCTGTCCATGTATTTCTGCCTGCTGTTCCAGTACGGCGGCAACCTGTACAACGACGCCGGCACGGCGACCACCGTGAACGACGAGGCCGGGGTAAAGGCGTTTGACGATTACACGAGATACTTTAACGACTACGGGATCCCGACGATCTACGACTTTGTGAGCCGGTTCCGTTCGGGCGAAATGCCCATCGGCATCATGGCGTACTCCAACTACAACACGCTGATGGTGTCCGCTCCGGAGATCCGGGGCCTGTGGGATTTCACGCTCATACCGGGCACGGAGCACACGGACGCGGACGGCAATACCTATATCGACCGCTCGGATATGATCACGGGCAGCGCGACCATGATGATCAAGACCGAGGACGATGCGCTGCGGCAAAATTCCTGGGAGTTTATGAAATGGTGGGCGGACACGCAAACGCAGGTGCGCTTCGGGCGCGAGATCGAGGCGCTGCTGGGCTCCTCCGCGCGCTATGCCACCGCGAACAAAGACGCGTTCTCCAATCTTGCCTGGAGCGCGGACGACATCGAGGTGCTCGCCGAGCAGTGGAGTCAGACGGTTGGCATCCGGGAAGTGCCCGGAGGCTACTACACGGGACGCCATATTACCAACGCCATCCGCAAAGTTATCAACGAAAAGACCGACCCGCGTGAGACCATCATCGACTACTCGATCACGATCGACGAGGAGATCACGAAGAAACGGATCGAATTTGGACTGCCGACGCAGTGAGGACAGTCTGTTTCCAAATAAAAGGGCTTGATCAGAAGGGAAAGGTGGAAAATGAAAGAGTATATAAGAAAGTATTTCGTGCTGCGCAGACACGAAGCGGGCGTGGCTCTGAAAAAAGCAAAGCGCAGCAAAATGTGCTACCTGTTTTTGGCGCCTTACGCCATCCTGTTTACCATGTTTTACATACTTCCCGTGATAACCTCCATATTTTTCAGCTTTACCTACTATAACATTCTGGAAAGCCCGAGGTTTATCGGCCTGCAGAACTACATCAGCCTGATCCTGGAGGACGACATCTTCCTGATCAGTATTAAGAACACGTTCCTGATCGCCGTCATCACGGGCCCTCTGGGATATATGATGTCGTTCCTGTTCGCGTGGCTGATCAACGAGCTGCCCCGCTGGATCCGCAGCATTGTGGTCATTATCTTCTACGCGCCCTCCATCGCGGGCAACTGCTATGTGATCTTCTCAGTGTTCTTCCGGGGCGACGCGTACGGCTATGTGAACGCGTTTTTGATGAACGCGGGCATCATCAACGAGCCGATCCTGTGGTTCATCAACCCCAAGTACATGCTCCCCATCTGTATGCTCGTCATCCTGTGGATGAGCCTTGGAACCGGGTTCCTCTCCTTCGTGGCCGGCCTTCAGGGCGTGGACAAATCGCAGTTCGAGGCGGGCTACATGGACGGCGTCAAGAACAGATGGCAGGAACTCTGGTACATTACCCTTCCGAATATGAAGCCGATGCTGATGTTCGGAGCCGTTATGTCGATCACGCAGGCCTTCGGCGTGTGCGACGTCACGATGGCGCTCTGCGGTTATCCCAGCACGGACTACGCCGCGCGGACGGTTGTGACGCACCTGTTTGACTACGGCTATTCCAGGTTTGAGATGGGCTATGCTTCAGCGATAGCAACCTTGCTGTTTCTGATTATGATTTTGTGCAACAAGGCAATTCAAAGTATGTTGAGAAGAGTGGGAACCTGATATGAGCAAAGCGAGAAAAAAAGAAAAAGAAGTGGTGTACCGCAAAAAGCTGATCAGGAGGAGAAAGCCGAACCGTTCTGTCTTCGGGGACATCGCCCTGTACCTGTTCCTGGCTTTTGTGGGGGTCATTATGGTGTTCCCCATCGTGTACGCCGTGAACAGCGCCCTGAAGCCCCTGGATGAACTGTTTATGTTCCCGCCGAAGATCTTCGCCATCAATCCGACGTTCGACAACTTCTCGGATCTGTTTGTGACGATGGGAAAATCGTGGGTCACATTCTCCAGGTACCTGTTCAACACGGTGTTCATCACGTTCGTCGGCACGGCGGGGCATCTGCTGGTGGCGTCCATGGGCGCGTTCGTGCTGGCAAAGTATGATTTCCCGGGCGGAAATACGTTTTTCAAGCTGGTAACCGTGGCCATGATGTTCAGCGGATATGTCACGGCAATCCCCAACTACCTGATCATCAACGGGCTGGGCTGGGTGGACACCTACTGGGCCATCATCATTCCGGCTTTCGCGTCCCCCATCGGACTGTTCCTGATGAAGCAGTTTATGGAGGGTCTGCCCTCCACCCTCATCGAGGCGGCGAAGATTGACGGGGCCAGCGAGTGGAGAGTGTTCTCCAGGATTGTCATGCCGAACGTAAAACCGGCGTGGATGACCCTGATCATCTTCCAGGTGCAGGCGCTCTGGAACAACAAGGCGGCGACTTTCATCTACTCGGAGGAGAGAAAAACCCTTGTGTACGCCCTGCAGCAGATTCAGAGCGGCGGCATTGCCAGGACGGGCCAGGGCACCGCGGTGCTGGTGGTCGTCATGATCGTTCCGATCCTGATCTTTGTATTCTCCGAGAGCCAGATCCTGGAGACGATGGCGAGCTCGGGCTTGAAGGACTAACTTGGCGAGGTGCTATATGAAAAGAAGGAAAAAATGGGTCTTCGGGCTGGCGCTTGCGTCGGCGGCGATGGCGTGCGGGGCCATGGGCATCACGGCCAGCGCGGAAAAAGGATATACCTACTGCTATGATTACTGGGGCGACGTGCAGTATTCGCCGGACGCCTACGAGACGACGGGCGTGTTTACCTCGCAGGAGCTCGGGCTGGATGTGAAGCTGAGCTCGCCGCAGGGCATGTTTGTGGCGGGGAACAGCATCTACGTGTGCGACACGGGCAACAACCGCATTCTGGAGCTTACGCGGGACGATACGGATTCCATCCGCCCCGTGCGCGTGATCGACAGCATCAAGGGCGATACGGACGTGACGTCCTTCAACTCACCCACGGACGTCGCGGTCGGCGAGGACGGGTTCCTGTATGTGGCGGATATGAACAACAACCGCGTGGTCAAGATGGACATGGACGCCAACTATGTCATGGAATTTACAAAGCCGGACGACGTGACGTTCGACCAGTCGATCAGTTTTCTGCCCGCAAAGCTGGCGGTGGACACGGCGGGCCGTGTGTACTGCATCGCCACGAACGTCAACAAGGGCCTGATCAAGTTTGAGAGCGACGGCACGTTCGCGGGCTACATCGGCGCGACGCCGGTCTCCTACGACTGGGTGGACTATATCTGGAAGCGGTTTGCCACGCAGGAGCAGAGAGAGAACATGGAAAACTTCGTACCCACCGAGTACGATAACATCTACATGGATTACGAGGGCTTTATCTACGCCTGCACCACCAATGTGAGCGAGGAGGAGGTCGACGCGGGTACGGCCACTCCCATCCGGCGTCTGAACATGCTGGGAAGCGACATCCTGGTGCGGAACGGCGAGTGGCCGGTGGCCGGGGATCTGTACATCGGATCGGGCGGCGGCTATTCCGGGCCCTCCCTGTTTACCGACATTACGGCCATGGACAACGACGTGTACATCGGCCTGGATAAGATGCGCGGCAGGCTGTTCGCCTACGACGACCAGGGCAGGATGCTCTACTGCTTCGGCGGCAACGGCAGCATGAACGGCTATTTCAAACAGCCCGCGGCCATCGAGCACATGGGGCACGACCTGCTGGTGCTGGACACCCTGGACTGCAGCATTACGCTGTTTACGCCCACGGAGTACGGGAACCTGATCTTTGACGCCATCGAGCAGTTCCAGGACGGCTTCTACGAGGAGTCGGGGCAGAGCTGGCAGTCGGTCATGGATCTGAACGGCAACTACGACATGGCCTACATCGGCATCGGGCGCGCGCTCCTTCGGCAGAAGCAGTACCGTGAGGCCATGGACTATTTCCGGCTGAAATACGATGAGGACAATTATTCCAAGGCGTACAAACAGTACCGGAAAGAGTGGGTGGAGGATCACATCGTGCCGATCATCGTGATCGTGCTGCTGGCGCTCATCGTACCGCTTGCGGTGGGCAGAGTCCGGGAGGTCAAAGGACAGATCGACCGGGCGGACATCTTCCAGTCCAGAAACATCAGAAATTCAGGAAGAGATCGGAGGCAGTCATGACAGCTTCATTAACCAGAAAAGAAAAATTTGACAGGTATCTGAAGTCGCTGAAGTTTGCCCTGTACTGCATCACGCACCCGTTTGACGGGTTCTGGGACCTGACGCACGAAAAGCGCGGGACCATCGCGGCGGCGAACACCATTCTCATCCTTACCCTGCTGGCGCGGATCTTAAAGCTGCAGTATACGAGCTTTCTCTTTATAAGGGTGTACTGGCCTGAGATCAACATTTTCCTGTATGTGGCCAGCGTCCTGTTTCCGCTGGGGCTGTGGTGCGTCTGCAACTGGGGCCTGACGACGCTGTTTGACGGCAAGGGGAGGCTCTCGCAGGTGTATATGGCCACCTGCTACGGCATGACGCCGTACCCGCTGATCCAGTTCCCGCTCATCATCTTCAGCCACTTTGTAACGGTAGATGAGGCGGAGTTTTACACCGTCCTGAGCGCGCTCTCGCTGGTGTGGGCGGCTCTGCTGATCCTGGCGGCCATGTCGCAGATACATGAGTACAAGATGAGCAAGACCATAGTGGCCACCATCGCCACGGGCTTCGGCATGCTTGTGATGATCTTCATTCTGCTGCTGTTTTTCAGCATGATCAGCCAGGGCATCGCCTACTTTATTTCAATCGGCAAGGAAATCTTATTTAGAATGTAGCGGGAGATGAGGAGATAGGATATGAAGTCTTCGATAGGGAACAGAATCAAAAAAATGGCGGGTCCGCTCATCCTTCTTGCGCTCATTCTTGCGGGCGTGCTTGTCGTGAGCTTCTACAAGCCGCAGGAGGAAGAGGCGCAGGTAATCGCCACCAAAACATACTCCGGCGATTCCAAAACGCTTGTCCTGGAAAACGACGACCTTCTCTTTGAGATGGATCCGGAAACCACGCAGTTTACCGTGACGGACAAGAAAAACGATAAGGTGTGGTACTCCAATCCGCCCGAGGCGGAGAAGGATCCGATCGCGCTGAAGCTCGACAAGTCGAAGCTGAAATCCACGCTGCTCCTTACATACAGCACGACAAACGGCGTAGACACCCTGTTCAACAACTTCGATTACAGCATGGACGCGGGAACCTACGAGATCGAGCAGGGCAGCGACTACATAAAAGTCTGCTATTCCATCGGCAAGTTTGAGGAGGTATTTGTCATCCCCACATCCCTGTCCGTGGAGCGGATGGATGAACTGACCGCCCAGATGGACAAGAGCAAAGCGAAAAAAGTGCGCGGCTACTATAAAAAGTACGACCTCGACAACCTGGGCAAAAAGGACAACAAGGAAGAACTGCTCGCCAGTTACCCGGCCCTCGCGGACGGCCCGATGTATGTTCTGAGGGATACGGCGAGCGACAACGTGAAGCGGATGATCGCCGAGAACTTTGCGGCGGCGGGCTACACCTACGAGGATTACCTGGCGGATCTGGGCGAATCGGAGGAGAGCGAGGAGTCCGAGCTTCCGGTGTTCAATGTAAACATGGTGTACCGCCTGGACGGCAATAAGCTGTCGGTGGAGATCCCGATGGACGAGATCGAATACCGGACCAATTACCCCATCTACTACCTGAACGTGCTCCCGTACTTCGGTGCGGGCGGCACGGAGGACGAGGGATATATGCTGGTGCCCGAGGGCGGCGGCGCGATCATCAACTTCAACAACGGAAAAGTGGCGCAGAACAGCTACTACGCCAATATGTACGGCTGGGACTACGCGCAGTACAGGGACGCGGTGGTGCACGAGACCAACACCTACTTCAACGCGTTCGGCATCGCCAGCAACGGTTCCTCCTTCCTGTGCGTGCTGGAGGACGGCGCTCCCTACGCCGGCATCAACGCCGACATCAGCGGCAAGAACAACAGCTACAACGCGGTTTCGGCCCAGTATACCATGCTCCACCGCGAAGTGTACGAGATGGGCGACCGCTATGAGAGCAAGATCTATATGTACGAGGACGCGCTCCCCAAAGAGCCCCTTGTGCTGAGCTATTACTTCCTGGAATCGGACGACTACGCGGATATGGCCACGGCCTACCGCGGCTACCTGAAGAGCGAGTACGGAGAGCTCTTCACGGAGAAGGTGGACGACGGCGAGACGCAGACCCCCACGGTGATCGAGATCGTGGGCGCTGTGGACAAAGTAAGACAGGTGCTGGGCATCCCGGTGTCGAGGCCGCTGCCGCTCACCACATTCGACGAGGCGAAAGACATCATCAACAGTCTGCTGGAGGACGGCATCGGCAATATGAGCGTGCGGCTGTCCGGCTGGTTTAACGGCGGCGTGCAGCAGAGGATCCTGAACCGGGTCAGTGTGGTGTCGGCCCTGGGCGGAAAGAGCGATCTGAAAGACCTCACGCAGTACGCGCAGGAAAACGGCGTGGACCTCTACCTGAATGGCATCACGAACTACGCCTACGACAGCGGCATCCTGGACGGCTTCCTCACATTCACGCAGGCGGCGAAGCTCGCCAGCAAGAAGGTGGCGGAGATCCACCCGTACAACACGGTTACCTACAACGCGCGGGAAGGGCAGGAGCCGCACTACCTGCTGAAGGCTTCGCTGATCGAAAAGATGGTTGACAACCTGGTAAAGGCGGCGGATAAATACGGCGCGAATGTGTCCTTCGAGGACATCGGCGTGGACCTGAGTTCGGATTTCAACAAGAAAGCGCCTGTCTCCAGGCAGGCGGCCCTGAATGCGCAGGTGGAACAGCTTTCCGAGATCCGCGACGGCGGCAGGAAAATCATGATCAACATGGGCAACGACTACGCGGTGGCTTACAGCGACATTGTGACCAATATGAATCTGCGCGGTTCGGATTACACCATACTCGACACCTATGTGCCCGTCTACCAGATGGCGCTGCACGGATATGTGGACTACACGGGAGAGCCCTTAAACCTCACGCAGAATGAGGACGAGGAACTGCTTTTGTCGGCCGAGTACGGCGCGGGGCTTGCGTTTACCCTGATGGATGAATCCGCGTTTACCCTGCAGAACACGCTCTACACGGAATACTTCGGAGCGGAGTACAGCACCTGGCACGACCGGATGCTGGAGATCTACAACCGCTACAACAGCGAGCTGGGACATACCTTCAGCCAGAAGATGACGGGGCACAAAAAACTCTCGGAGACGCTCTCCTGCACGGAGTACGAGGACGGGACGAAGGTTTATGTGAACTACGGGTACGACACGGCAAAGACGCCGGAGGGCAAAGAGCTTCCGGCAAGGGATTACCTGGTCGTCCGGTAGGCGGCCCGGGCGGTTTTGGCGTTCGGATATTCAGACGGTCACACAGAAAGGATTTTGATTATGAAAAAGCGCAAGAAATACGCAGGGCTTCAAAAGAGAAAGGCTATATCGGGGTATCTGTTCATCTCCCCGTTCATCATCGGCTTTCTGGCTTTTATGGTGGTGCCGCTGTTCCAATCGCTTTATATGAGCTTCTGCAGCGTACAGCTCAGCCCGGAGGGCATCTCCAATACCTACACGGGCTTGGAGAATTACCGCCAGGCGTTTCTGGTGGACACCGAATTTAACCGGCTTCTGGTGGAGGAGATTTCCAGAATGGGGATCAACTCCGTGGCCATCATGGTGTTCAGCTTCTTTGTGGCGCTGATCCTCAACCAGAAATTTAAGGGCAGGGCGCTGGTGCGCGCCATCTTCTTCCTCCCCGTGATCCTTTCGTCGGGCGTCATCCTGGGCGTGGAGACGGACAACGCGCTGCTGGCCAGCGTGGAGAGCATGGTGGAAGAGACGACCAACGTGACGAGCATCAGCGATACCATCCAGACGATCCTGATCACGTCGGGCGTCGGGGCGCGGGCCTTCTCGGCCGTGTTTGACATTGTGGACGGCATCTACGACGTGGCCATAGCGTCGGGCATCCAGATCATCATATTCCTCTCCGGCCTGCAGACGATCTCCGACAGCATGTACGAGGCGGCCTCCATCGAGGGGTGCACGGCCTGGGAGAGCTTCTGGAAGATCACGCTCCCCATGATCAGCCCCATGATCCTGGTCAACTGGGTGTACACGGTTGTGGATTTCTGTATGCGGTCCGACAACGAGCTGATCGAGAAGATAAGCGAGCAGATGATCGCCTACATCAACTACGGCTTTGCCTCGGCGATGTCCTGGGTTTACTTTGTGGTCATCCTTGCCATCATAGGCATTACCTCGCTCATTATCTCAAAGGGGGTATACTACTATGACTAACGATCAGGCAGTGCGCAGAAAGAGAGGGTTCTGGGAGCGCAACAAATTATCGGGCGGCTATCTTCTGCGCAAGAAGATCTACGACGTCTCGTTCAAGATCGCGCGCGCGTTCCTGCTGTTCGGGATGTGCTTCCTGATCCTGCAGCCGATCCTGATGAAAATTTCCGTGAGCTTCATGGAGGAGCGGGATCTCTATAACCCCATGGTCATCTCCATCCCGGAGCATTTCACGACGGCGAACTATCAGCTGACGGCGCAGTTTATGACTTATGGGAGATCGCTGATCAACACCCTCATCGTGTCGCTCACAGTGGCGCTGGTGCAGATCGCGGTGTGCACCCTGGTGGGCTACGGCTTTGCGCGGTTTGAGTTTCCCTTCAAGAAACTGTGGTTTGCGTGCGTCATCCTGGTGATCGTCATCCCGCCGCAGACCATTTCCAGCTCCCTGCACCTGCATTTCCGCTATTTCGACGTGTTCGGGATCGCCAAGGCGCTGACGGGGCACACGATCAACCTGCGCGGCTCCGTTCTGCCGTATTACCTGATGAGCGCGGGCTGTATGGGATTAAAATGCGGGCTTTACATCTATATGATACGCCAGTTCTTCCGCAACATCCCCAAAGAGCTGGAGGAGGCGGCTTATGTGGACGGATGCGGAACCTTCAAGACGTTTGTGCGCATCATGCTGCCGGACGCAAAGCCCATTCTGACGTCCTGCTTCCTGTTCGCCTTTGTGTGGCAGTGGACGGATAATTTCTATTCCAAAATGTTCCTGGGAAACATCAGCCTGCTCGCCAAAGAGCTCGCGGTGGTTGCGGACCGCATGGACGCCTGGGTGGTAAACACCTTAAAGATTCCGGGCGGCGCGTCGGTGGGCTACACCAACTGCATCGTGTCCACAGGCACCCTGATGGTCATTATTCCCCTGCTGATCCTCTACCTCTTTGCACAGAAGGGATTTGTGGAGAGCATCAGCAGCTCTGGGATTAAGATGTAAGATATATAACAAAGTTATATATAAATTTTAAAAGGAGGATGAAACATGAAAAGAAAAGCATTAAACAAGTTACTGACGGCTTCCATGGCGGCGGCTTTGGCTGCGAGCATGGTGGGCGGCGCTGTTTCCGTATCTGCGGAGGGCGAGGACGAGTACGTTGCACAGACGGACGAAAACGGCAACGTCTATGACCTGGGCGGCATGGAGGTTGTCATCCGCGACTGGTGGAGCGCAGGCGACGAGATCGAAAATGTCACGGACGATTACAGCGAGGCGCGTCTGGACTATGTCAACTGGGTGCAGGAGACCTACAACTTTACCATCAAGCAGGTGGCGATCAGCGACTGGGGTTCTACACCGCAGGATTATCTGGACTATGTGTCCACGGGCGGCGACGACAACAACTACGTGTGGATCTTAAGATCCGGCCCGGAGTTTGTCTCCGCTATGTCAAACGAGCTGATGTATGACCTCTCCACCCTGGACTGCCTGGATTTCTCCGAGGAGAAATGGGCGAGAAACGGTGTGCACGAGCTCTGCTCCAAGGGCGGTGCCATCTACGGCTGCAGCCCGGCGATCCCGGAGCCGCGCGGAGGCATGTATTTCAATAAGAGACTTGTAGAGGAAGCCGGCATCGATCCGGAGGACATCTACCAGTGGCAGAGAGACGGCGAGTGGACCTGGGATAAGTTCGAGGAAGTCTGCGAGCAGATCAACGCCGACACGGACAACGACGGCGAGATCGACCGCTGGGCAATGGTTTCGGACGAGTCCGAGATGAAGAATGAGGCTGTATGGTCCAACGGCGGCGAGTTCATCGGCATGGAAGACGGCAAATATGTGAACAAGACAGAGTCCGAGGAGACCCTGACGGCTCTTAACTGGGCGCTCGACATGATGTCGAAATACAACTACAAGCCGGAAGGCGCGGAGTGGGATTGGTGGAAGACCTCCTTCCCGGCCGGCGACGCTGCGTTTATGGTAGGCCAGGCTTATCTTGCGGCGAACGAGCTGAAAGACATGGAAGACGACTTCGGCTTCGTCTGCTTCCCGATGGGACCGAGCGCGGACTACTACACCAATGTATACACGGATAACATTTACGCCATCCCGGCCTGCTACGATGCGGACAAGGCATGGAAGATCGCATTCGCTCTGGACGCTTACACGGATCTGGTGCCGGGCTACGAAGACTACAACGACAGACTGACCGGCTACTATGACACCTTCCGCGATATGGAATCCGTTGACGAGACGATCGAGATCCTCTGCAGCAACGGCTTCACAACCTATCACGACATGATCCCGGGCCTGTCCTACGGCGAGCAGTTCCTGTGGAACGTGAACGTGGACAATCCTCCCGCAGCGGCAGCGGAAGCTGTGAGAAACCTGTGGCAGGGTTATCTGGATTACGCGAACGGCGACTCGGATGAGATGCCGACCGAAACCGAGGCTGCCACAGAGGCTGCTACGGAGGCTGCGGCGGAATAAACACAAATCCTGTTTCGCTCGTCGTCCGGCCTGTGTGGGGGTTTGTCAAATGCCGGATTGACGAAAAGAACGGTTGCAGTTAGAATAGGAAGAGGGGGATCCAAGCCCCCTCTTTCTGCAGTAAAAAATACGATTTGGGGGTGCAGCTGTATGGAAAAGAAAACAAGAAAATTAGCCGCGGCGTTTGCGGCGGCCGCGCTTGCGGCCATGGCCGTCCCGGGCATCTGCGGGGCAGCGGACGGGGAGACTCTGACGGCGTCCGAGGTGGCCGCGCAGATGAATATCGGCTGGAACCTGGGAAACACCTTCGACGCCTGGGGCGCGCCGGACGTGATGAGCAACGAAACCTACTGGGGGAACCCGAAGACCACAAAAGAGATGATCGACGCGGTGCGCGCACAGGGGTTTGACACCATCCGGATCCCCGTTACCTGGGCACAGAGCCTGGGCGAAGCGCCGGACTACACCATAGACGCCGAGTGGCTGAACCGCGTGGCGGAGGTGGTGGACTATGCGTACGACGAGGGGATGTTTGTGATCCTCGACACGCACCACGAGCCGGATTTCTGGCTGGTTCCGCAGCCGGAGAACCTGGAGAGCCTGAAGACGGAGCTTACGGCCATCTGGGCGCAGCTCTCCGAGAAGTTCGCGGATTATGATCAACGGCTGATCTTTGAGGGCATGAACGAGCCGCGGACCAAGGGAAGCGAAAAAGAGTGGTCGGGCGGCACGGACGAGGAGCGCGCGGTGGTCAACGAGCTGAACAGGGCCTTTGTGGAGACGGTGCGCGCGGCGGGCGGCAAAAACGCCACAAGGTGCCTCATCATCTGCCCCTACGGCAACTCCGTAACCTACAACAGCATCCAGCAGCTGGAGGTGCCGGACGATCCCTACGTGATGGTGTCGGCGCATCTGTACACGCCGTATTACTTTACCTACGAGCCGGAGGGCCAGAGCATCAACGAGTGGGACGGCTCGCTGAAAAAAGACATCATATCGAATGTGGATCTGTTGAAAAGGCATTTCCTGAAAAAGGGCATACCCGTCATTGTTACCGAGTTCGGCGCGGTGTATAAAACCTACAAAGACGCGGACGGAAACGAGACGGACAACACGGAGCAGGTGGAAAAATGGCTGGCCGATTATATGGAAGTCATGAACCGGTTCGGGATCCCCTGCGTCTGGTGGGACAACGGCAACTACACCGGGGACGGCGAGAAATTCGGGATCTTCGACCGGAGAAGCTGCACCTGGTGCGCGCAGGAAGTGGCGGATGCGCTGATCGCGTACGCGCCCCATTCGCAGGGCGCACAGGGCGCGGAAAGCGAAGCGGGCGATTGAGTTTCGCGTCGGCCGGGTGGACTTTCGCGGCGATGCGCTGATCGCGTGCGCGCCCCATTCGCAGGGCGCACAGGGCGCGGAAAGTGAAGCGGGCGATTGAGTTTTATAATAATCACAGAGCGCAG
>CANRIR010000036.1 GCA_947630735.1 uncultured Marvinbryantia sp. | reverse complement strand
TGAACCGGTAACAAAAAGACGCAGCTTTGGCTGCGCTTTTTTGTAAGCTGGATACGCTGTTTTTTGAATCGCTTACGAGCATATGGGGAAAAAATTACTGCAAAACAGCTATATAAAATATTTTGAAGCTTTGATATAATGTATTCTAAGATGACTGATCTCGAAAAGAAGAAGTTCATGAAGGTTCTGAGGGTGATACAATTCGGTTGTACAAAGAAAACACGATCGAAGTCGTGAGTTGCGTTGAAAGACAAAATAATAAGTTTGCAATGATGTAATATGTTTGAGGCAGAATATGGGAAATTATGATTTAACCGCTGCACATGAAGCAGCAAGATTTAATAAGGATATACTTAGGAAAAACAATAAATGTGGCTGTTTCTATTGCCTCAAGGTGTTCTCGCCATCTGAGATTGGGGAATGGTGCCCCGAACTGGATGAAGGCGAAGAAATGACCGCTATATGCCCATATTGTGGTATAGATGCGATTCTGCCGGAAAGTGCTGGGTATCCGCTTACGGAAGAATTCCTGGGAGTAATGCGAGAAAGGTGGTTTTGACATATGTTTGGAGCAATAGTCGGTGATATTGTTGGTTCGGTATACGAATGGCACAATATAAAAACGAAGGATTTTCCTTTATTCCGTGACGACTGTTTTTTCACGGATGATACCGTCATGACCTGTGCTGTTGCGGAGGCTGTCATGAATGGCGGTGAGCGCGATGACTTCATTGATGCAATGAAGAAATACGGTCGAATGTACCCTGACGCGGGATACGGCGGCAGATTCGGAGCGTGGATCACCTCTGATAACCGCGAGCCGTATAACAGTTACGGAAACGGGTCGGCGATGCGTGTTTCACCTTGCGCTTGGGTGATGGATTGTGGCTTCTGCGCAAGAACAGGAATGTGGCCGTCCAATGGTAAAGCCGGTGCGCAGCTGTCCGCAGAGGTAACGCATAACCACCCGGAGGGTATCAAAGGGGCGATGGCAACAGCAGATGCAATCTTCCTGTGCCGGTATTATTTTGGCGGCTATTACGGCGACTACGAGCAGCCTATCAACGATGATCCGGCTGAATGTAAAAAGCGCGTCAAGGGACATATTGAGCAGGAGTACGGATATGACCTGTTTCGCACACTCGATGAGATTCGTCCTACTTATCGTTTCAATGAAACCTGCCAGGACACCGTACCTCAAGCCATTATCGCATTCTTGGAAAGCACAGACTTTGAGGATGCTATCCGAAACGCCATCTCTCTCGGTGGCGATAGCGACACCCTTGCGGCAATCACAGGCAGCATCGCTGAAGCGGCATACGGCATCCCTGACTGGATTAAAGACAAGGCGTATTCTTATCTCGATGAGCCGCTCAGGGATGTACTCAGAAGGTGGAAGAAGTTCATTTCAAGACATTGATTTAATCATGGTGTATACGAAAAGCATAGGAGCTGCAACTGTAGCAAGCATTGCTGTCGTTGCTGTTACTGGTGGAAAGATTAATCCAAAGAAGAGAGGGTGTAGGTTATGTCAAATGAAGATAAAAGGATCTGGGGAATCCATACTAAAGACGATAATCTGTTTCTCAAAGACAATCTGATTGCGATCGGGTGGCACGAGATGGGAGACCTAAGTACAATTGAAGCCAACCGTGATGCTTTTAAAGAAAAGTATATGGCAACATATCCGAATGCCAAAAAAGGAAGTATAGCAACCGGTGCAGGTATGCTATATCGCTTTTGTTATGAAGCACAGGTTGGTGATTATGTTGTGTTCCCTTCAAAGATCAACCGCGAAGTAAATATTGGTGTTGTGGAAGGTTCCTATGTTTATGATCCTTCTCAGTTCGACTATGTCCAGACAAGAAAAGTAAAGTGGTTGAAGCACTTGCCTCGTACTGCATTTTCTCAAGGGGCTCTTTATGAGATAGGCTCAGCCATGTCATTCTTTACCGTTAAGAACTATGCCGATGAGTTTATGGCTGCTCTTGACAAGAACTTTAAGAGAAACTTCTCTTCTGAATCCGAAGATGAAAGTGTCGGTGCTGCGGCCGAAGATATTATTGAAAGTACAAAGGATTTTATATTAAAAGAGCTTAGTCGTCAGCTTAAGGGGTATGATTTGGAGAATTTTGTGGCTGATCTGCTTAGGGCAATGGGCTATCGAGCCACGGTTTCTCCTCAAGGTGGCGATAGCGGCATTGACATTACAGCATACAAAGATGAGCTTCCGCCTCGCATTCTTGTGCAAGTAAAGAGCCAGGATGGGGATATTAAGGAGACGACAATTCAGTCTTTGAAAGGCGCTATGCGCGAGGGCGATTACGGACTGTTTGTTACTCTTTCAAATTATACAAAGAACGCTCAGAAGTATCTGGATAGCACACCTATCATTCGCGGCATCAATGGTACAGAATTGGTTGATCTGATCTTGAAATATTATGAAGATTTAAGTGAGAAATACCGGAAGATGATACCGCTCAAAAGAGTTTATATTCCGGTGCCTAAAGAGGAGTGATCGCCTGAGAGCTGTAAAAGTCAACGTGCGAATCATTCCTCTAAGTTGACCGGAATTTGTGAAGCGCATAGAAAAGCCAAGAAGACAGTCGCGTGGGTAAGATTACTTGTCTTGGAGAAGTATCCAGAGCATGCTGGTAACAAGATCCAACGCGAAGAGATCAAGAAGAAAAAATCCGATGTACATGCTGCTTCATAAAGAAAAAGCATAAGCATCAGACAGCCATTGAGTTAAAGAAGTAAGGTGGTTTAGATTCTATGAACAATACATATATTACAAATACAGCAAAGATAGTAGAACAACTTTCTCGCTTTACATCGTTTGTTCAACAAACAGATGGGCAAACAGGGTTTATCAGTTTTCGTGACAGTACAGGATTTCTTGGGCGTGAGGAGGATTACAAGTCACGTATTGCAGAAGAAGCTCGTAAAGAACTTAAGTTCAATAGTTGGAGCGAATCATGGATCGGTACTGGTAAAATAGCTGAGTGTGCAAGGGAGGCGATTAATAAATCTGGTAACCTTGTAAATAAGAATCAGCGAATTGATTTTAGGAACCGACTTAATTCGAATAATGCAAAATTCCGTCCGGAAGCTGAGAGGGCACTGTATGATATTTATCGGAACGCTCTCTGCGATGAGGCCACAGCTTTTGCAAATGCCGTCGAAGTATTTGGCGCAAAATATGATACGATTGCGTTCCTATTCTTTATAAAAGATGATTCGCGTTTTCTTCCGATTAGCACAGGACATTTTGATAAGGGCTTTGCTGCTCTGGAAATAGATTATACTACTTCGTTTAGGTGTGGCTGGGAGAATTACCTGGGATTCATCAAGATCATAAAAGAAATCCGTGATGTAATGGAAGATCTGCTTCCAATGCAAGGAACGCCAAGATTAATAGATGCACACTCTTTTGTATGGGTTATTCAGGAAGACAGATTTATAAACTGGGTACCTGATCTCGAACGAAATTTTCAAATTGAACAGACCGCAGAGAAATATATACAAGGTGTAATCTCCGGGTCAGGTGGCCGTAGAAATGTTACTTCGAGTACGTTTGCTCGGAGTGTTGAAGTTGTAAAAGAAACCAGAAGACGTGCGAACGGTATATGCCAGTTATGTAATCAGCCCGCGCCCTTTATTGACAAGAAGGGAAATCCATATCTTGAAGTACACCATATAATCTGGCTGTCACGTGGTGGAGAAGATAACACTGAAAATACTGCTGCACTATGTCCAAATTGTCATATACGGATGCATATATTGGATAAGCCGGAGGATATAGAAAAGTTAAAGAGTGTCATAGGTTGTAATCAGGGATATTGAGTAGATTTGTTTGGCAGGAACTTTCGCACTATGAGCAGTTTAGTAGGAGCTTGAACATCCATAATGGGGTCTCGGAACAATTCTGGCTGCCTATAAGGACTTTGAGGATCGATTTGCCTTGGTAGAAACAAAGCTTTCCGTGCTTGCAACGGTAAGATGTGCTGCCATGAACAAGGTTGGCCGCTTCATAAAGCAGGGCATTCAAGAGCTGTGCCCATCTCTCAGCATTAGTTCCACAGAGGGAGCGCTGCGCAAACTTGTGGCTCCAGGTGAACTGAAGAGAGAAGGCGTTGGGGAAGAATACTTGCTATTACAGAGTGAACTGATTTTCGCAAGGCAAACGCTCATTTAAAAACCTTTTGCTGAACGAGAACCATCCGTTTTGTAACCGAACATTGCGTATCAGCGGTGCCTTTAAGGCACCGAAAAAAGTGAACATTGAGGCTCGAAAAGCGAACTTTACAAGAGAAAAAGCGAATAGAGGAGACAAACAATGTTTCGTATGATCGAAGTTGACAACTTAGACGCAGAGGAACTGCGGATCTATGCCTGCACATCGGAAGTACAGTTGCTGCGATATTTTGAACCCGCTCCCGGACTGTTTATTGCGGAGAGCCCAAGAGTAGTCGAGCGGGCGCTGGAGGCCGGATATGAGCCGGTTTCCATACTGGCGGAGCGCGATCTGATGAATGAAGCGGCCGGAGAGGCGCAGGGCGGCCGGGAGATCGCGCGCCTGGCAAGACGGATTCTGGAACGCTGCAGCGACGTCCCGGTGTATGCGGCGGATATGGCTGTTCTTGCCCGGATCACCGGGTATCATCTGACGCAGGGGTTTCTCTGCGCAATGCGCCGCCGGGAGCTGCCGACAGCAGAGGAGGTCTGCTCCGGTGCGTCGCGGATCGCGGTGCTGGAGGATATCGTGAACCCGACAAATGTCGGCGCGATCTTCCGTTCGTCAGCAGCGCTTGGCTTTGACGCGGTGCTGCTGACGCGGGCATGCAGTGATCCGCTTTACAGGCGGGCGATCCGTGTGAGTATGGGAACAGTTTTCCAGATTCCGTGGACCTATCTGGAAACTCCGGCCCCGGGGTATGTGCGGGATCTGAAACGAATGGGCTTTGCCGCTGCGGCAATGGCGCTCCGGGAGGATGCCGTGCCGGTGGACAATCCGCGTCTTGCGGCAGAAGGCCGCCTGGCCGTGATCTTGGGGACGGAGGGCGAGGGCCTGCGCGCGGAGACGATCGAATCCTGCGATTACACGGTAAAGATCCCGATGGCGCATGGGGTGGATTCCCTCAATGTGGCGGCAGCGAGCGCAGTTGCGTTCTGGGAGCTGCGCAAATTTCGCTGATCCCAAATGAACCCTCAGGATTTTTAGCCGTGTGTTCCATACGCAGGTCTGCTGTTAAAAGAGCCTGAGATAGCGGCAGGATTTCGCGAGCTGCTGGGGAGACAGCGCAAACAGAGATATAACGAAAATGACATGAAAAACGCTTGTAAAAAAGGGAATTTCTGGTATACTCTATTAGGGTAAAATGAAAAAGGAAGGTGCATTATGGATCAGGAACATATCCGCAACATTGCCATCATCGCGCACGTGGATCATGGCAAGACGACTCTGGTAGATGAACTTTTAAAGCAGAGCGGCGTATTTCGGGAAAACCAGGAGGTGGCCGAGCGCGTGATGGACTCCAACGACATCGAGCGCGAGCGCGGCATCACGATCCTCTCGAAGAACACGGCCGTATATTATAAGGATTACAAGATCAACATCGTGGACACCCCGGGCCACGCCGATTTCGGCGGCGAGGTGGAGCGCGTGCTGAAGATGGTGGACGGCGTCATTCTGGTGGTGGACGCGTTCGAGGGCTCCATGCCGCAGACCAAGTTTGTGCTGCGCAAGGCCCTGGATCTGGACCTGCCGGTCATCGTCTGCATCAACAAGATCGACCGCCCGGAGGCAAGGCCCGCCGAGGTGATCGACGAGATCCTGGAGCTCTTTATCGACCTGGACGCGTCGGACGAGCAGCTGGACTGCCCGTTTGTGTACGCGTCGGCCAAATCCGGCTACGCCGTGCTGGAGCTGACGGACGAGCACCGCGACATGACGCCGCTCTTTGAGACGATCATCCAGTATATCCCGGCGCCCCAGGGAAACCCGGAGGCTCCTCTGCAGGTGCTCATCAGCACCATCGACTACAACGAGTACGTGGGCCGCATCGGCGTGGGCAAGGTGGAGAACGGATCCATCCGCGTCAACCAGGACGCCGTGCTGGTGAACCACCACGAGCCGGACAAGCAGAAAAAGGTAAAGATCAGCAAGCTGTACGAGTTCGACGGCCTGAACAAAGTGGACGTGGACGAGGCGGGCACCGGCTCGATCGTGGCCATCTCCGGCATCGCGGATCTGCACATCGGCGACACGCTCTGCTCGCCGGAGTTTGTGGAGGCCATCCCCTTCCAGAAGATCTCCGAGCCCACCATCGCCATGCACTTTATGGTAAACGACAGCCCGCTGGCGGGCCAGGAGGGGAAATATGTGACTTCCCGCCATCTGCGCGACCGCCTGTTCCGCGAGCTGAACACCGACGTGAGCCTGCGCGTGGAGGAGACCGACGACACCGAGTGCTACAAAGTGTCGGGGCGCGGCGAGCTGCACCTCTCGGTCCTGATCGAGAACATGCGCCGCGAGGGCTATGAGTTTGCGGTGAGCAAGGCGGAAGTGCTCTACAAAGAGGACGAGCGCGGAAGAAAGCTGGAGCCCATGGAGATCGCCTACATCGACGTGCCGGAGGAATTTTCCGGGACGGTCATCAACAAGCTGGGCCAGAGAAAGGGCGAGCTGCAGGGCATGAGCCAGGCCGGCAGCGGCTATACCAGGCTGGAGTTTTCCATCCCGGCCAGGGGCCTGATCGGCTACCGCGGCGAATTTCTGACGGACACCAAGGGAAACGGCGTCCTGAACACCACCTACGACGGCTATGCGCCCTACAAGGGCGACATCCAGTACCGCAAGCAGGGCTCCCTCATCGCCTTTGAGGACGGCGAGTCCGTCACTTACGGGCTGTTCAGCGCCCAGGAGCGCGGGACTCTGTTCATCGGCCCCGGCGAGAAAGTCTACTCCGGCATGGTCATCGGCCAGAACGGCAAGACGGACGACATCGAGCTGAACGTCTGCAAGACCAAGCATCTGACCAACACGCGCGCCTCCGGCTCCGACGAGGCTTTAAAGCTGACGCCGCCCAAGATCCTGAGCCTGGAGCAGGCGCTGGAATTTATCGACACGGACGAGCTTCTGGAAGTGACGCCTGAAAGTCTGCGCATCCGGAAGAAGATACTCGATCCGACCATGCGTAAACGGGCCGCGTTCAACAAAAAGAATCAGACATGATATGCTGTATGCTGTCGAAATTCGTCGAACGGTTTTTGAAAAAGATTGTCATAAAACAGGGCGGATCCGAATAAATATAGGATGTAACGCAAGACTTCTGACTAACGAAGGGAGACAGCATACATATGTCAGACAAAATTATTGAAAACAACCAGGTATCGATCATAGGGGAGATCGTATCCGAATTTATGTTCAGCCATGAAGTGTTCGGGGAGGGTTTTTACCTGGTGGAGGTAATGGTCAAGCGGCTCTCCGAATCCTCGGACCGGATACCGGTCATGATCTCGGAGAGGCTGATCGACGTCACACAGGATTACCGCGGGGAATTTATCCGCGTGACGGGGCAGTTCCGCTCCTACAACCGGCATGAGGAAAAGAAAAACCGGCTGGTTCTCTCTGTGTTTGCCCGCGAGGCGGCGTTCACGGAGGAGGAGAACGACAAAGTAAAGACCAATCAGATTTTCCTGGACGGCTATATCTGCAAAAGCCCGGTGTACCGCAAGACGCCCCTGGGCAGGGAAATATCCGACATGCTGGTGGCGGTCAACCGCCCCTACGGGAAATCCGATTATATCCCGTGCATCTGCTGGGGCCGCAACGCGCGCTTCACGGCAGGCTTCGAGGTGGGCGGCCACGTGCAGATCTGGGGCCGCATCCAGAGCAGGGAATATGTAAAGAAGACGGAGGGGGACGCCGCGGAGAAGAGGACCGCGTACGAGGTGTCCGTCAGCAAGCTGGAATGGCTGGGCTAGAACCCTGAACACCGGACGCTGCATGGAGTGCGGCGAAGATAAGGCTGCATGGAGCGCGAAAACAGTCGTTGACAAGCGATTTTAATAGTGCTATGATGAAAAAAATCGAATAAGACGATAGAGGTCGCGTGTTTCAAGAGTCGGCAGCCGGATGTATTCAGGTGCAGGGGAAAGCTGCCAAAAGGGGAAGACGCCGAAAGGGGCAGCGCCTGGAAGCTGTGCTCTTGGGCATAAGGCAAATAACCTTATGACTGTCATCAGAAGGACGCGGCGGCAGCCGGTCAGATGGAGAGCTATCCGGCAGGGAGAATTTGTAACAGTGGTATCATTTTGGGGCGGGCTCTTTGGAGTTCCGCCCTTTTTACACATACAAAAGGAGGATGTATTATGGCAATTTTTAAGGGAGCCGGTGTGGCGATCGTCACGCCCATGAAAGAAAACGGGGAAGTCAATTACGAGAAGCTGGGAGAGCTGCTGGAATTTCAGATCGCGAACGGCACGGACGCCGTCATCATCTGCGGCACCACGGGGGAATCCTCCACGCTGACGCACGAGGAGCACCTGGACGTCATCCAGTATGCGATCGAAAAGGTGGCAAAGAGGATCCCTGTCATCGCGGGCACGGGGTCCAACTGCACAGAGACCGCGGTCTATCTGTCGCAGGAGGCGGAGAAGAGGGGAGCGGACGCGCTGCTTCTGGTCACTCCCTATTATAACAAGGCCACCCAGAAGGGCCTGATCCGGCACTACACCACCATCGCCAATTCCGTGAAGCTGCCCATCATCCTCTACAACGTGCCGTCCAGGACGGGCTGCAACATCGAGCCGGCCACGGCGGTCTATCTGGCAAAGCATGTGGAGAACATCGTGGCCATCAAGGAGGCCTCCGGCAACATCGCCCAGGTGGCGAAGCTGATGAGCCTGGCGAAGGGCTGCATCGACCTGTACTCCGGCGAGGACGGGCAGGTGGTGCCGGCGCTGTCTCTGGGCGGCATCGGGGTCATCTCCGTGCTCTCCAACATCGCGCCGCGGGAGACGCACGACATGGTGTCGCTCTACCTGGAGGGCAAAGTGAAAGAGAGCTGCGAGATGCAGCTTAGGGCCATTCCGCTGGTGGACGCGCTCTTCTGCGAGGTCAACCCCATCCCGGTCAAGACGGCCCTCAACCTCATGGGCATGGGCGCTGGCGCGATGCGCGGCCCTCTGTGCGAGATGGAGGAGGCGCACGTGGAGCAGCTGAAAAAAGCGATGACAGATTTTGGGATTAAACTGCCAAAAGAAGCATAAAGGAGAAAACTATGGTAAAGATAATCATGCATGGATGCAACGGACATATGGGCCAGGTCATCTCGGACCTGGCGGAGAAGGACGCGGACGCGCAGATCGTGGCGGGCGTCGACCTGAACGGCGCCGAGCAGAACGGCTACCCGGTGTTCACCGACATTAACGCCTGCGATGTGGAGGCGGACGTGATGATCGACTTTTCCTCCTACCGCGCGGCGGACGGCGTGCTGGACTACTGCCGGGAGCGCAGGCTCCCGCTGGTGCTGTGCACCACCGGACTGACGCCGGAGCAGCTTGAGAAGGTAACGGCTTACAGCAAAGAGACGGCCATCCTGCGCTCGGCGAACATGTCCCTGGGCGTGAACACTCTCCTAAAGCTCATCCAGGACGCGGCAAAGGTCCTGGCGGCGGCGGGCTTTGACATGGAGATCGTGGAGAAGCACCACCGCCTGAAATGCGACGCGCCCAGCGGGACGGCCCTGGCGCTGGCGGATTCCCTCAACGAGGCGATGGGCGGCAGATACCACTATGTGTTCGACCGCAGCCAGGTGCATCAGCAGAGGGACGATCTGGAGATCGGCGTCTCGGCGGTGCGCGGCGGGACGATCGTGGGGGATCACGACGTCATTTTCGCGGGGCCGGACGAGGTGGTCACGTTCAGCCACCGGGCATATTCCAAGGCCGTTTTCGGGAAGGGAGCCGTGGAGGCGGCCAAATATCTGGCGGGAAAAGGTCCCGGTCTGTACGACATGCAGGACGTGATCGGGTAGGGGTTCTTATACTTTGTTTAGAAATCCCTTAAATTTTCAGAAAGTTAGTTGACTTTTCCTACTGATACAGAGTAGAATGAAATTAACTTTTGATTGCAGGAAATTATTTCCAGAACGGATACAAAGGGGAAATAACTGATAAGGAGGAACGAAGATGAAAAGAGTTACTTTGCTTTGCATGGCGCTTGCGGCGGCATTGTCCTTAAGCGCCTGTAAGAAGACGCCGAAGGAGACGGAGCCGCAGACGACGGAAGCCCCGGTCACGGAGACCGAGCGCATGACAGAGCCGCCGGCCACGGAACCGCCCACCACGGAACCCCCGCGGGAGGACAGCATGGATAAGACCAGAAGCCTGAAGGGCCTGGTGGTCTCCTCCGGCACAGACACGCTGACCATCCAGACGGAGCGCGGCAAACAGCTTGACTTCTCCACCGCGGGCGCGGACATTCAGATCACGGGCGGCATTCAGCAGGGCGGCAATGTGACCATCCTGTACAAGGGCGCCATCAACGGCACGGACACCTCCGGTGCGCGGGTGCTGATGATCGTAGACCTGGCTGCGGGCGAGACGCCGGTGACAGAGGGCGAGCCCATGACCGAGGGCGCGGAGGCGGATCCGGATGCGGGCGCAGGCACGCTGGAGGGCACCATTTCCGAGCTGAACGCGGACCGGATCGTCATTCTGGCGAACGACGGGGATTCCTACTACTTCTCCCTGTATGAGACGGACATCAACCTGGTGAACGGCGTCAAAGAGGGCAACTATGTGACGGTGGAGTACAACGGCGACATCCACGGCCCGGACATTGTGGCGGCCACCAGCCTGCGGGACAACGACCCGGCGGCAGGGGATGAGGCGGTAAAGGCAGGGCCTACCCCCACCGGGGAGCACTCCTACCTGAACGGCACCATTGTGGACTGCAGCACAGCGTCCATGACCATCTACACAGACGACGAGCAGGAGCTGACCATCGACATTTCCGATGCGACGCAGTGCTATATCTACGGCATCACGGCCGGGAACTATGTGACCATCGAGTACACAGGCTCCCTGGACAACGGCGACGCGAAGGCCACTGCCGTGTACGACTACACGGAGGATGACGGCGCTGCGGGCGAGAACGGCGCGGACGCGGGCGATGCGGGCGAAAACGGTGCGGATGCGGGCGCTGCGGATGAAGGCGGCGCGGACGCGGGCGATGCAGGCGAAAACAGCGCAGACGCAGGCGATGCGGATGCCGCAGACGCGGCCTGATACCGGGCGCCAAAAGAAGCGATAGATCCCTGCCAGATGGAAACGAGGCTGTCTGGCAGGGTCTTTTTAAGAGGAGAATAAGAAAAAATGGAAAACATAGCGGTTATTACAGACAGCAACAGCGGCATCACGCAGCAGCAGGCGGAGAAACTTGGCATCTACGTGCTGCCCATGCCCTTTTTTATCAACGGGGAATTGTTTCTGGAGGGGATCACCCTCACGCAGGAAGAATTTTATGAGAAGCTGAAGGGGGATGCGGATATCAGTACGTCCCAGCCGTCGCCCGCGAGCGTGACGGAGCTGTGGGACAGGGCGCTGAAGGACCACGACACCATCGTGCACATCCCCATGTCCAGCGGCCTCTCCACGTCCTGCGAGTCGGCCCAGGCGCTCGCCCGGCAGGAGGAGTATGAGGGGAAGGTGTTTGTGGCGGACAACCAGCGCATCTCCATTACCCAGCGCGAGTCCGTGCTGGACGCCCTCCGGCTTGTGCGGCAGGGAAAGACCGCGGCCGAGATCCGCGATATCCTGGAGAAGATGAAGCTGGAGGCCAGCATCTACATTACGCTGGAGACCTTGAAATACCTGAAAAAGGGCGGACGGATCACACCGGCAGCGGCAGCGCTCGGCACGATCTTAAACCTGAAGCCGGTGCTGCAGATCCAGGGCGAAAAGCTGGACGCCTTCTCGAAGGCCCGCGGCAAGCTGAAGGCGAAGAAGATCATGCTGGACGCCATGCACAAAGACCTGGAACAGCGCTTCGCCAGGGAATACGCGGCCGGGGAGATGGTGGTGCAGGCTGCCTACGGCGGCAACGAGGAGGAAGCCATGGAGTGGAAAAAAGAAATCGAGGAGAGCTTCCCGGGCATTGACTGCCACATGGATCCGCTCTCCCTGAGTGTCGCCTGTCATATCGGCTATGGACCGCTGGCGATCGCCTGCGCCCACAGAGTGATGGAATAGAAAAATTTTTCAGCGGTTCTTGTAAGCGAGAGCCGCTTCCACAAATCCCACAAAGAGCGGGTGCGGGCGGTTCGGCCGGGATTTCAGCTCCGGGTGCGCCTGGGTGGCCAGGAAATACGGGTGCGTTTTCAGCTCGATCATCTCCACGATGCGGCCGTCCGGCGAGAGGCCCGAGAGGGTCATGCCGTTGTCCGTCAGCACCTTGCGGTAGTCGTTGTTCACCTCATAGCGGTGCCTGTGGCGCTCGTGGATGGTCTTTGTGCCGTACAGCTGATAGGCCTTTGTAGAGGTGTCCAGCACGCAGGGGTAGGAGCCGAGGCGCAGGGTGCCGCCGATGTCCTCCACGCCGTCCTGATCCGGCATCAGCGCGATGACGGGGTGCAGGGTGGAGGGATCCAGCTCCACGCTGTGCGCGTCCTTCAGGCCGGCCACGCTGCGGGCGAACTCCACGATGGCGAGCTGCATGCCCAGGCAGAGCCCCAGAAACGGCACGTTGTTCTCCCGGGCGTAGTGGATGGCGGTGATCTTGCCGTCGATGCCGCGGTCGCCGAAGCCGCCGGGCACCAGGATGCCGCTCACGTCCCCCAGCATTTCCCGGACGTTTTCTTCATTCAGCAGTTCCGAATCGATCCATTTGATATGTACGGTGGCGTGCATGGCAATGCCGCCGTGTTTTAATGCCTCCACCACGCTGATATAGGCGTCGTGGAGCTGCGTGTATTTTCCCACCAGGGCGATGGTCACATCCTTCGTGGGATGGCGCAGGGCCTCCACCATGGCGCACCAGTCCGCGAGATCCGGCTCGGGGCAGGGGAGGTTCAGGCACTCGCAGGCCACCTGGGCCAGACGCTCCTGCTCCATGGCGAGGGGCGCTTCGTAGAGATATTCCACGTCCAGGTTCTGCAGCACATGGCTCACCGGCACATTGCAGAACAGGGCGATCTTTTCCTTGATGCCGGGCTCTAAGGGGAGCTCCGAGCGGCACACCAGAATGTCGGGCCAGATGCCCATGCCCTGCAGCTGCTTCACGCTGGTCTGCGTGGGCTTGGTCTTCATCTCGCCGGACGCCTTGATGTAGGGGATCAGGGAGACATGGATCAGGATGGCGTTCTCCCTGCCCACGTCGTGCTGGAACTGCCGGATGGCCTCCAGAAACGGCTGGCTCTCGATGTCGCCCACGGTGCCGCCCACCTCGATGATGGCGATATGCATGTCGTCGGAGGTAAAGTTGCGGTAGAACCGGCTCTTGATCTCGTTCGTGATGTGGGGGATCACCTGCACGGTGCCGCCGCCGAAATCGCCGCGGCGCTCTTTCTGAAGAACGGACCAGTAGATCTTTCCGGTGGTCACGTTGGAATTTTTGGTCAGGCTCTCGTCGATGAAGCGCTCATAGTGCCCCAGGTCCAGGTCGGTCTCCGCGCCGTCGTCCGTCACAAAAACCTCGCCGTGCTGGATGGGGTTCATGGTGCCGGGATCGATGTTGATGTAGGGATCGAATTTCTGCATGGTCACTTTATAGCCGCGCGCCTTCAGCAGGCGGCCCAGGGACGCGGCCGTGATGCCCTTTCCGAGGCCGGACACTACGCCGCCCGTCACAAAAACATATTTTACAGACATATTCTGCTCCTCCTTGTGATGATTCTGCTCAGTTGTTGGTATGTGCGCGTTTTTTCTCGTACACGGGCTCCGATGTGAGCTGCACGGACAGCCGCTGGAAGGTCTTAATATCCACGGAGGACAGCATGACGGAGGTATGTACCTGGCACCCCGCCAGCTTCGGGATCTGGTCCAGGGCGAGCTGCGCCTCCGGGCTGATGGAAGCGCTCATGGAGAGGGCGATCAGCACCTCGTCCGTGTGAAGGCGTGGGTTTTTGCTTCCCAGGTAGGCGGTCTTCAGCTTCTGGATGGGCTCGATGGCGGAGGGTGAGATCACGTGCTTTTTGTGGTCGATGCCCGCCAGCTCTTTTAAGGCGTTCAGAAGAAGCGCCGCGGAAGCGCCCAGAAGCTCGGAGGTCTTTCCCGTGACCAGACGCCCGTCGGGGAGCTCCATGGCTGCGGCCGGAAGCCCCGTTTGCTCGCTGCGCGCCAGGGCGGCGGCCACCACGCGGCGGTCTTCCTTCGAGATGCCGGCCTGCTTCATGATCAGCTCGATCTTGATGGCCTCCTCCTCCGATTTGGAGCCGCGGGCCAGGGAATTTAGGGCCTGGTAATAGCGCCGGATGATCTCCTGGCGGGAGGCCTCGCAGCACGCCTCGTCGTCGCAGATGCAGTTGCCCGCCATGTTCACGCCCATATCGGTGGGGGACTTGTAGGGGTTGCTGCCGGAGATCTTTTCAAAAATGGCGGTCAGTACCGGGAAGATCTCCACGTCCCGGTTGTAGTTGACCGTGGTCTCGCCGTAGGCCTCCAGGTGGTAGGGGTCGATCATGTTCACGTCGTTCAGATCGGCCGTGGCCGCCTCGTAGGCCAGGTTTACGGGATGGCGCAGGGGCAGGTTCCAGATGGGGAACGTCTCAAACTTCGCGTAGCCCGCCGGGATGCCCCGCCTGTGCTCGTGGTAGAGCTGCGACAGGCAGGTGGCCATCTTGCCGCTTCCGGGCCCCGGGGCGGTGACCACCACCAGGGGCCGCGAGGTCTCGATATAATCGTTTCTGCCGTAGCCCTCGTCGCTGACGATCAGCGGGAGGTTGCTGGGATAGCCCGGTATCACATAGTGAGTGTACACGCGGATGCCCTGCTTTTGCAGGTGCGCCCGGAACAGGTCGGCCGTGGCCTGGCCCGAGTACTGTGTGATGACCACGCTGCCCACATAGAGGCCGCGCTCCTCAAAGACGCTGATCAGGCGCAGCACGTCCGTGTTGTAGGTAATGCCCAGGTCGCCGCGGATCTTGTTTTTTTCGATGTCCCCGGCGCTGATGGCAATGACGATCTCCGCCTGGTCGGACAGCTGCATGAGCATCCGCAGCTTGCTGTCCGGCTCGAAGCCGGGGAGCACGCGGGAGGCGTGGTAGTCGTCGTAGAGCTTGCCGCCGAATTCCAGGTACAGCTTGTTGCCGAATTCGCTGATGCGCCGGCGGATGTGTTCGGACTGCATGGTCAGATACTTGTCGTTGTCAAATCCAATTTTCATATGGGATCCTTTCGGAAGTATGATGTGGGATGTCGGGGAGGGCCGGGAAGTTTTCCCATGCCGCGTATACAGCTTTCTGCCCCGGTATCATCATATCCCAGATGGCGGAACTTTTCCAGATGTTTTTGTCGTTTTTTTAGAAATATTTAAGAAAAAGAAGAATCTTTTTTCAATATGAATATTGATTTCTGGGCGGAGAATCCTTATACTTAATAGTGTCTTTAAGGTAGGAGACAGCGATTAAGGAGGATACGGAATGAACAATGATCAGAACCGCGGACAGGGTCCGGGAAACGGTTCCAACAATAACAATAATAATAACAAGCCGCCCAGAAACAGTCAGACCATCATGGTCTTTCTCATCGTCACGGTGATCACGCTGATCATCACGGGCCTGTTCAACAGCTTCCGGCGCGGCGCGACCA
The DNA here is from genome assembly GCA_947630735.1 of uncultured Marvinbryantia sp. GTDB lineage: Bacteria > Bacillota > Clostridia > Lachnospirales > Lachnospiraceae > Marvinbryantia. The sequence continues at coordinate 8,240 of CANRIR010000036.1, read as the reverse complement.
ACCAGGAGATCACCTACAACGAGTTTATGGAACTGCTGGACAAAGGGCAGGTGGAGTCGGTGGAGATCGCCTCCGGCCGCTACATCATCACGCCGAAGCAGGCGATGAACCAGTTCCTGGGCAACATGGAATATACCTACTACACCGGTCTCGTGGACGACCCGGACCTGGTGGAAAAGCTTTTGGATGCAGGGGTGGATTTCAGCAAGGAGATCCCGGACATGACGTCGGAGATCATCTACAGCCTGCTCTCGTTTCTGCTGCCCCTTCTTCTTATCTGGGTGCTTATGGGCTTTTTCCTGCGCCGCATGGGCGGCGGAGGCGGCGTCATGGGCATCGGCAAGAACAAGGCGCGCGTCTATGCGCAGAAAGAGACCGGCGTCACCTTCAAGGATGTGGCGGGCCAGGACGAGGCCAAGGAATCTCTGCAGGAAGTGGTAGACTTTTTGGAGAACCCCGGAAAGTATTCCAAGATCGGCGCGAAGCTGCCGAAGGGAGCCCTTCTGGTGGGCCCTCCGGGCACCGGCAAGACCCTGCTGGCCAAGGCCGTGGCGGGGGAGGCGCACGCGCCGTTCTTCTCCCTGTCCGGCTCCGATTTTGTGGAAATGTTCGTGGGCGTGGGTGCGTCCCGCGTGCGCGAACTGTTTGAGGAAGCAAAGAAAAACGCGCCGTGCATCATCTTCATCGACGAGATCGACGCCATCGGCAAGACCCGTGACAGCCGTTTCGGCGGCGGCAACGACGAGCGCGAGCAGACCCTGAACCAGCTTTTGGCGGAGATGGACGGTTTTGACACGGCCTCCGGGCTTCTCATCCTGGCGGCCACCAACCGGCCCGAGGTGCTGGATCCGGCGCTTCTGCGCCCGGGGCGCTTCGACCGCAGGGTCATCGTGGATAAGCCTGACCTGAAGGGCAGGGTGGACGTGCTGAAGGTGCACGCCAAGAATGTGAACATGGACGAGACGGTGGATCTGGAGGCCATCGCGCTGGCGACCTCCGGCGCCGTGGGCAGCGACCTGGCGAATATGATCAACGAGGCGGCCATCCTGGCGGTCAAGAACGGCAGGAACGCGGTCAGCCAGTCCGACCTCTTCGAGTCTGTGGAAGTGGTCCTGGTGGGCAAAGAGAAGAAGAATAAGATCCTGAGCAAGGAAGAGCGCCGCATCGTCTCCTACCACGAGGTGGGGCATGCCCTGGTCAGCGCCCTGCAGAAGGATTCGGAGCCGGTGCAGAAGATCACCATCGTGCCCCGCACCATGGGGGCCCTGGGCTACGTGATGAACGTGCCCGAGGAGGAAAAATTCCTCAACTCCAAGGCGGAGATCCATGCGCGCATCGTGGAGTGCGTGGCGGGGCGCGCCGCGGAGCAGATCGTCTTCAACAGCATCACCACCGGCGCGGCCAACGATATCGAGCAGGCCACCAGGCTGGCCCGGGCCATGATCACGCAGTACGGCATGTCTGAAAAGTTCGGCATGGTGGGCCTGGAGTCCCCGGCCAACCAGTATCTGGACGGCAGGATGATCCTCAACTGCAGCGACGAGACCGCGGCGGAGATCGACAAAGAAGTGATGCGCGTCATCAAGGAAGCCTACGACGAGGCGGTGCGCCTTCTGGTGGAGCACAGGCTGGCCCTGGACCGCATTGCGGATTTCCTGATCGAGAAGGAGACCATCACGGGCAAAGAATTTATGGAGATCTTCCACGAGGTGGAAAATTCCATGAAGCAGCATGAGCTGGAAGTGCAGGAGGAAGCCCCGGCACAGGAGATCCCGGCACAGGAGACGCCCGCGCAGACGGAGACTCCGGTGCAGGAGACGCCCGCGCAGACGGAAGCCCCGGCGCAGGAAGCACCCGCGCAGGCGGAGACTCCGGCGCAGGAGACGCCCGCGCAGACACAGGCTCCGGCACAGGAGGATGCCCCGACACAAGGGACGGCTGTGGAATCCATAGAGATAAAAAACGAAGAGGGAGAGAACTGACATGGAGCAATTATTTGTCATGTCAATAGCCCTGCTCGCGGGGCTGTTCATGTCGCGCGTCATGAAGCGGCTGAAACTGCCGGCTGTGACGGCATATCTGGTGGGCGGGATCCTGATCGGACCGTACTGCCTTGGGAGGCTCGGGATACCGGGCCTCGGTTTTGTGTCCCACGAAAATGTGGTGCAGTACAAGATCGTCTCCGATGTGGCCCTGGGCTTCATCGCCTTTTCCATCGGAAATGAATTCCGGCTCTCACAGCTGAAAAAGACCGGGCGGCAGGCTGTGGTGGTGGGCTTCGCCGAGGCGCTGACCGCCACGTTTTTTGTGACGGTCGTCATGATCATCATGCACGCCGTCCTGGGGGAAAAATTCCAGCTTCCCGTGGCCATTCTGCTTGGCGCCATCGCCACAGCCACGGCCCCGGCGGCGACCCTGATGGTGGTCCGCCAGTATAAGGCAAAGGGCAACTTAACCGACATCCTGCTTCCCATCGTGGCCCTGGACGACGCCATCGCCCTGGCGGTCTTCGCGGTGGCGAACGGCGTGGCGCAGGCCATCAACCAGGGGCAGTTCAATCTGGCGTCCATCCTGATGGAGCCCATCCTGGAGATCGTGCTCTCGCTGGCACTCGGCGCGGCACTCGGCGCGGCCCTCACTTTCTGCGAGAAATTCTTCTTCTCCAACAGCAAGCGTCTGTCCATCTGCCTCACATTTGTGCTGCTGGCCACGGCCATCTCCATGAAGGAATTTCACATCGGCGGCATGAACATCGGGTTTTCCAGTCTGCTGGTCTGCATGATGCTCGGCACCGTATTCTGCAACCTGTGCAATTTCTCGGAGGAGATGATGGACCGCACCGACCAGTGGACGGCCCCCATCTTCATCCTGTTCTTTGTGTTCAGCGGCGCGGAGCTGCAGTTCAGCGTGTTCTCCGACCTGGCCATCGTGGGCGTGGGCATCGTGTACATCCTGATGCGCTCCCTGGGAAAATATGTGGGCGCCTCGGTGGGCTCCCGCGTTATGAAGTGTGATCCGAACATCGTAAAATACCTGGGCATCACGCTGCTGCCCCAGGCGGGCGTGGCCCTGGGCATGTCCCTGGCGGCCACGGAGACCATGGGCGAGCAGGGCCTTCTGGTGCGCAACATCACGCTGTTCGCGGTGCTGATCTACGAGCTGGTGGGGCCGATGCTGACCAAGATCGCCCTCACAAAGGCGGGCGAGATCACCGCGAAGCCGGAAGTGGTAAAACGCGTCAATACCGGGAGGGAACGGCATGAAAGAGTATGAGGTGGTCTGGGAGATCTTCAACCTGTGCTCCAACAACCAGATGCGCGACGTGTTCATCGAGGAGGTGCGGATCGCGGATCCGGAGGACTATGTGAAAAGCAAGTTTGCCGGGAAAGAAGTGTCCTATGAAAAGAGCGTGCCGGAAAACGGCACCGTGATATACGATATTATGACGTCGGGGATCAAACAGAGGATGTCCTTCACGGAGATCTGAGAGATGCCGCGGGAAACGGAGAGAGCGTATGAGCGATGTGTTTGCGGTGTACCGGGAGCAGGGCGTTTCCGACAAGCTCCTGAAAGCGATAGAGAGATTCCGCGCAGAACATCCGGTGGCGCGGCAGGCGCAGAGCCGAGTGCTGTGCCCCGACATCCGGTTTTACGGAAAAGAGATCTTTGAGATGGCGGCCACCGCGCTTTTGGAGGGACAGAACATCCTGCTCTCCGGCGCGAAGGCCACCGGGAAAAACGTGCTGGCCGAAAACCTGGCCTGGGTGTTCGGACGGCCCGTCTACAACATTTCCTTCCATATTAATACGGACAGCGCATCCCTGATCGGGACGGACACGTTCCGCGACAACGAGGTGTGCCTGCGCCGGGGCCCGGTGTACGACTGCGCGGTGTACGGGGGCTTCGGCATTTTTGACGAGATCAACATGGCGAAGAACGACGCGGTGTCCGTGCTGCACGCGGCCCTGGACCACAGGCGCATCCTGGACGTGCCGGGCTACGACAAGATCGAGCTGCACGATGCGGCGCGGTTCATCGGCACCATGAACTACGGCTATGCGGGCACCCGCGAGCTGAACGAGGCGCTGGTCTCCCGCTTTCTGGTCATCGACATGCCGCCGCTGGAGGAGGACACCCTGCTCTGCATCCTGAGAGACCTGTTCCCGAATGCGAAGGAGGCGGGGCTTGCCCAGCTTGGCGGACTTTTTCTGGATCTGCAGCTGAAGGCTTCCCACAACGAGATCTCCACCAAGGCGCTGGACCTGCGCGGCCTCATCGGCGCCATCCGCACTATCCGCGCGGGGCTCTCCCCGGCGAAGGCGCTCTCTATGGGTATCGTGAACAAGACCTTTGATGTGTTTGAGCGTGAGATCGTGAACGACATTGTGGAGACCCGCATCCCGGAGGGCTGGGATTGCCGGGAAGTCTTTTAGGATCTCGGGTGCGTGGTGCAGACTATGGAATACGATATCGAAGAATACCGGGCCGAGATCGAGAACCGCATCCGCAACCTCACCTGGACGGTGAGCGGCGACTACAGCCTGGATGTGAAGCCGGATGTGGAGGCGTTTGCCCGGAACAAGTACATTGCGCTCTACGACGCCGTGAAACAGGGAGCGTTCGCAAAGAAGTTCTGCATGGACGAGCTGGGCATGTACTTGATCAAAAAGCAGTACTACGGCGCGGACGAGGGCCCGCTCATGGGCATCGCCCGGCTGTGCATGGACGCGGCGGCCTACCCCGCCATTGTGCGGGAGCGCCCGGGCGTGCGCGGCGTGCGCCAAAAAGCTTTCGAGGCCATGCTGGAGCACGACTTCCGCCGCCTGAACCAGTCCTTCGCGGGGAGGGTCACCTTAGCCGTCATCCGTGATTTTTTAAACGGCAGGCAGCGGGACGAAAAGCGGGTGCAGGCGGTAAAAGACGTCCTCTATTCCCTGGAGGACGCGCCGGATACCATGACGGTCATACGCGCCGTCGACAGGCTCTACAATACCTATATCGACGCGTCGTTTGAGAAGAAGCACGGGGACCTGGCGCATGTGCTGGCGGTGGAACCGGAGGAGATGGCCCGGGAGGGCTGGCGGGATTTTTTGGACGAGGACATGCTGGAATCCGTGATGGAACAGTTCCTGGAGCAGGTCAATCGGGACGTCAGTTCGCTCTCGGAGCTGGAGGAGCAGGGGGACAGGCGGCAGGGCCGCGGGCGCAGCATCGTGGTGCTGGACGAAAAGGCCATCGCCAAGATGCACAGCTACATGGAGCTGAATTTCGGCCGGTCCTATCTCTCGGACGCGGAACAGCAGCGGCAGAACCGCAGGCTCTGCACCGGAGCCCACGCGGACTGCAGCCTCTGGTACACGGATGGCATCCTGGAAAACCCGGTGCTGGCGAACGCGCAGTATGTCAACGCCAAGAAGCAGGCGGACCGCAACCGGCTTTTGTACCACAACAGCAAAAATGTGGTGCGCCACAACATCGACGTGATGACGGCCAGCCTGAAAAGGGCCATCACGCTGCGCCAGGAGAAGGACAGGATCTCCTCAGAGTTTGGCGCGGTGGTGCCGAACCGTCTGTGGCGGGTCGGCAGGACGGAGGACGGCAAACTGTTTGAGCGCGAGATCCGGCAGGACAATTCGGATTTTGTGGTGGACATCCTGATCGACGCCAGCGGATCCCAGCGGGACCGGCAGAGCCAGGTGGCGCTGCAGGCCTACATCATCAGCCGGTCTCTGAGCAATACGGCCATTCCCCACAGGGTGATGAGCTTCTGCACGTTCTGGGACTACACCGTCATGCAGCGCTACCGGGAGTACGACGCGCCCGCGCGGGAGGACGAGCGGATCTTTTCTTATACTACTTCCGCAAATAACCGGGACGGCCTGGCGATCCGCGCGGCGGCGGATTCCCTGGCACAGCGGGAGGAGGACAACCGCATTCTCATCATCTTGAGCGACGGCAGGCCCAACGACGTGGTGGTCAACCGCCCCAACAGCCGGAACCCCAGGATCTACTGCGGGGATTATGCGGTGCAGGACACGGCCTATGAAGTGCGGAAGCTCCGCAGCGCGGGGATCTGTGTGTTGGGCGTGTTCGCAGGCAGGGAGGAGGACCTGGCGGCGGAAAAAAAGATTTTTGGAAAAGATTTTGCCTATATCCGCGACATCCGCAACTTTTCCGCCATCGTGTGCCAGTACCTCCAGAGGCTGCTGGAAAATTAATTTTTACCAAATTATTAACATATTGGAAAAAATATGAAATAAAATGCGCGCTAAAAAGCGCGCATTTTTCAATGCTTTCCTAAAACATGCAAAAAAGTTGAAAAAACTTTTTCACAGGTGTTGACATGAAATGTAATATATGTTAAGATGTGAGCGTAATAAATTTAACAATTTTGTAATAATTGATTTTCAGATACATAGATGGAGGTTGATCTACGATGAACATGACAGGAATGAAGAAACATGTGAAAAAGGCGGCTGCCTGCTTTCTTGCCGGCAGCATGGCGGTTGGAGCAGCCGGCATAAGCGCTTCTGCAGCGGGTTCCGCTCTGATAGGCGTGGCCGGGACAGAGGCCGCGGCGGAGAAGACGACATCCAAAACGCAGACTGCGCTGGTAGGCTTAAGCGGAACGGAAGCGCCGACTGTGGAAGAGCAGGCGGATATCCCGGCTGCCGCGGCGGCGGAAACCACGGAGGCGGACGTCCAGACTGAGGAGACCGCACAGGAGACCTACACAGAGGAGACCTACACAGAGGAGACCGAGGCCGTGCCGCAGGAGGACGTGGTAAACACGGTGGCCGTTGCGCAGGTGCTGGACGGCTCTTATATCAACATCCGGACGGCTCCCAGCACGGACGCCGATATCGTCGGAAAACTGTACAACAATAATATGGCGACCATCCTGGCGGATGAGGGCGACTGGTTCCTCATTCAGTCCGGCAGCTGCCAGGGCTATGTGGCAAAATATCTGATGACCACGGGAGCCGCTGCGGCGGAAGTGGTCGAGCAGGTGGGCACGCCGGTGGCGCAGGTAAACGCGGAGGCGCTGATGGTGCGCGCGGACGCGTCTGAGGATGCGGAAGTCATCGACATGGTGACGGAGGACCAGGTGGTCTATCTGGAGGAAGACCTGGGCGGCTGGGCGAAAGTTTCCACCGCAAACGGGTACACCGGCTATGTCAGCGCGGACTATGTGAGCTACGCCACCTATATGCCGCAGGCGGAATCCGTGGAGGAGGAAGCGGCGAGGATCGCGGCGGAGGAAGAAGCATACCAGGCTTACCTTGCAGAACAGGAGGCAGCTTACCTGGCGGCGGTCGCGGAACAGGAAGCGGCTTATGAGGCATATCTCGCAGAGCAGCAGGCTCAGTGGGATCAGCAGAATCAGGAATGGATCGCATACCTGGAGAGCCAGGGCGCTTACGCCGATCAGGCGCAGGCCGAGGCAAACGAGGCATGGGCGAATCAGGCATATCTCGATCAGGTAGCAGCCGATGCACAGGCAGCGGCAGATGAAGCTTACTGGTCCGGCGACGCGGATGCGGCGGCATGGGCGCAGGCCCAGGCGGATCAGGCGGCGGCGGATGCCCAGGCGGCGGCGGATGCGGCGGCGCAGGCACAGGCCAATGCGGACGCGGCGGTGCAGCAGGCGATCAGCGACGCGGGCATGGATTCCTCACAGGTGAGCGGCACATCCTCTCTGCGTCAGCAGATCGTGGACTACGCGCTACAGTTTGTGGGCAACCCGTATGTATGGGGCGGCACCAGCCTGACGAACGGTGCGGACTGCTCCGGATTCACACAGTCTGTCATGGGAGATAACGGCATCAGCATCGCCCGCACGGCAGGCGCGCAGGGCCAGGGCGGCACATCCGTATCTCTGGACAACATCCAGCCGGGCGATCTGCTCTTCTACTCGGGCGACGGAGACTACGGCATCGGCCATGTATCTATGTACATCGGCGACGGCAAGGTAGTGCACGCGAGCAGCTCCACCACAGGCATCATCGTATCGGATATGGACTACCGCACACCGGCATATGCAAAGAGCTACATCGACTAATGAGAGAATATACACAGGGAGCTGCCGAGGCAGCTCCCTCTTGTATGTACAGGCCTGCGTAAGGAAGATCATCTGTCTTCGCATGGCATGCTTTTAAATAAGAAAAAGGGGAAAACAGATGAAGATCAGTGAAAAGAGAAATTATGGGATCGACCTTTTGCGGATCACGGCCATGGTT
>CANRIR010000035.1 GCA_947630735.1 uncultured Marvinbryantia sp. | reverse complement strand
AACCGCATACATACAAGGGAAATGGAGCCAAAAACAGGCTCCATTTCGCATTTGTAAGTGGCAAACTCGGGTTATAATAGACTGCGTCCATGGCATCATACGCGCCAAGCGGAGCGAAATAGGTAGAAAGCTCTGTCTTTTCCACGGAATCCGGGATAAAGCATATGTCGCCCCAATCGCCGTTGGTCAGCCGCAGCGTTACCGCCTCCGCGTAGTCTGTGACCGCCTCGTAGGTCACATGAATATTCGGAAATGTCTCATTGAACAGATCCACATAGCCGGCATACACCGTGTCCGCGATGTCCGTGCGGTCTGTCAGTATTTTGATGTCCGCCGCCAGGTCCTTATAGTCCTCAATGTTCAGCTCGTTGAAGGCGGGAAGCTCCTCGGCCGAAGCGCCGATCCCCAGAAGCGTCATTGCGGCAGCCGCTGCTGCCAGACCTGTTACTGCATGTTTTGTTTTCATAATAATCCTCCTTTGATTAAATTAAGCTTTTAATTTGCTTTTGTTTTACTTTAATGCAACTATACCATTATCCCTGTGCATTGTAATCATTCATTCTTGTTTTTTATCTTCTTATCTTGCGAATCTTAAATTTTTGTCAAATTAATACACTTTTTAATCAATTAAACTATGCAATCCTCCTATTTATTTTTCATTTGGATGCGATTATAATAATCGGAAAACAGTACGCATTTTAAGTTAAATTAATTAATATGTATAGAGGAACATTATGGCGATTTCATACGAAGAACTGCACCGGGCCATCCAGCCTGTGCGCATGACGGATTCCATATACAGCGGCCGGGAATTTCTGCCGATCCGCTACCGGTATGACAGCGCGCTCTCCTGCGGGGCAGACCCGGAACGGTACCTGCGTCTGGTCGGCAGCGGCCGCATGGATATTGCCGCGCCGTTTTCCGTGTCCATCCAGCCCGTTGACGCCCTGTTTCTCCTCTGTTCCCTGCAGGGAGCCGGTCAGGCCGCCTTTTCCGGTTCCGTGCAGACGGTCGGGAGAGGAAGTATTTTTCTGTTTCCCTGCCGCTGCGCATGCCGTCTGAGTTCCGCGTCCCTGCCATGGTCCTTCCGGCTGTTTTTTGCCGCCGGGCCGGATCTCGAAAACTTTCTCCCGCTGCTGGGCGCATCCCATCTGACTACAAGCCAGGGAAGTCCTTTCATGGCCTCGGCGATGGAGGAGCTGGCCTCCTATCCGGAAACCGTCAGTCTGCGCGCGTTGCTCCACATCCACCGTCTTCTGACCGACATTCTCTCGGACGCCTGCCTCGCTTCCCTGCCCGCAGAGCAGGATCGGGAAGAAAATGTGCCCGCCTATCTGCAGGATCTGCACACATACATCCACGACTGCCAGAACCTGGAATTTTCCCTGGAGCGTTTCGAGACGCTGTACGGGATCAGCCGCTACCGCCTCTGCCGCGAGTACAGCGCCGCCTACCGGATCCCTCCCCTGAAGGATTTCAACCAGGTTCGCATGGAAGAAGCAAAAAAAATGCTGCTGAACACGCACCTGCAGGTGCAGGAGATCAGCAGCAGACTCGGTTATGAAAATACCAATCATTTCATCCGTCTGTTTAAGGCACAGACCGGCCTTACCCCGGGAGCTTTCCGCGCGCAGCTTCTGTCGTGATCCACGCGGGCGCGTTTCGTCCCGGCGTTTTTTGGCGCATTGTCCGGCGCGTCAGATGTAGGGAACCGGATCCCCTATCCTGGCCGCACTGCTGCGCTCGATAAAGCTGCCCCCCACCACAGCTACGCTCCCCGCATAGGAGGGGTTGTCTATCTTCTGCAGGATGCGGCTGACCGCTTTGGTTACCATCGCCTTCGCATTGATCTCGTACGTGGTAATCCCCGCGTCAGCAATTCCGCCAGGCAAATGATTGTCGAACCCCACCACAGAGATGTCCTCCGGCACCCGCAGCCCCCGCTCGCCGAGCGCGGCGATGAGGGTGCGTGCTGTCAGGTCGCAGTTGCAGAAATATGCGGTTGGAGCCAGCTCATTGCCGCCCGCCTTCGGAAGCTTCAGCTCTTTGCCTCTCAAAAGCTCCCCGCTCACACGGTCCCGATCCTCCACGATCCAGCGGTAATTCACTTCGATCCCATGCCGCAGAAGTGCCTTCGTATAGCCCAGATAGCGGTCGTCGATGCTGGAAGTTGCCAGCAGCGTTCCCACATAGCCAATCCTCCTGTGTCCCAGCGAGAGCAGATAGTCGGTCATCACACAGCCCCCGCCTATGTTATCGCTCAAGATCGCGTCGTCGCGCTCCGATTCCGTCTCGCAGTCCAGAAAGATCAGCGGCATGATCCGCTCCGGGGCGGTGCGCAGCAGTTCCATATAGCGGCGCTGAAAGGTTCCCATGACGATAATGCCGTCGGAGCGCTGCCCCTCTATGATCCGGGGCAGTATATTTTCGCTCTCCTGCCCTGCGCCGATCACTTCCAGAAGGGGCGTGCTGTCCTTTTCTGTGATGCGCTCCGCCAGCTTCTGGTACAAGGACCAGTAAAACGACTGATGCTCCCGCAGGAAGCGCTCCGCGATCACAATTCCGATGGTGTGAGACACCCGCATATTGTGCGCCCGGCTGCTTCTGCGGTACCCCATCTCGTCGGCCGTCCGCCGGATCTGTTCGCCGAGCTGACTGCTGACTCCCTTTTGATCCCGCAGGGCTTTTGAGACCGTCACGACACTGACGCCCAGTTTTTTACCGATGTCTTCCATGGTCACTTTTTTCATCACACTTTGCCCCGTATCGTTCTCACGCTTGTTCTCTCCACAATGCCGCTGTCCACATAGCGGACGCGGTATGGCTGCCTGGGCGCGCGGATCCTCTGCAGAACCATACGCACCGCCTCCCGCGCCATCGCGGGCATATCCACCCGGTAGGACGTCAGCTTTTCCGAAAACGCATTGCCGTACAGATAATCGTCATACCCTATGACAGAAATGTCCTCCGGCACCCGCAGCCCCCGCTTTTGCAGTTCCCTGTATAAAAGGCCGGCCGAGTAATCGCTGCTGCACACAAAAGCGGTGGGCAGCTCTTGCGGGAGCGCTATCCGCGGCGTCTCCGTCCACAGGTCACGGTCCTCCAGCAGCCATTCCCGCTCAATGGAAAGCCCGCTCTCCTGCATTCCCCTGCAGAAGCCGTAATACCGTTCCGTCACATTCCGGGACGTCCTTCCGGTTCCGATAAAGCCGATCCTTCGGTGCCCGCGGTCGATGAGGTAGCGCACCGTGCGGTAGGTTCCCATATAGTTGTCCGACAGCACGGCGTCGCAGCGGTAGCCGGGCCGGTAAAAATCCAGCAGCACCACGGGGCCCTTCGCATCCCTTAAGATCTGCCTCATCAGGCCGTCCCCGATGCGCCCGATCACAATAAAACCGTCGATCTCCGGCCTGGCGGCGAGCAGAGAGGACAGGTTCTCTCCTCCCCCCTCCTCATCCAGCATTTCCAGCATGGTAAGCACATTTTTTCGGGACGCCGTGTCGATGGTATTCTGGTACATCTCCCAGTAAAAAGAGCTCCCTTCGCTCATGTACCGCCTGGAGCTGATGATCCCCAAAGTTAACACTCTTTCCTTTGCTCTCTTTTCGGCCGCCGAAAAATCATAGCCCAGCTCCCTGGCCGTTTCCAAGATCCTGCGCCTTAAGTCTTCCCCGACGCCCTTTTTTCCCGTCATCGCGTTTGAGACTGTGACGACGCTGGTATTTACCGCCTCCGCAATCTCGCGCATGGTTACCTGTTTCTTCATTTCTCCGCTCTCCAGTAATGATTATGCCGTACTTCCCTCCGTGATGTCTCCCGCGGCCAGATGCAGGTTTCCTTCTGCCTCCGGGCAGCGCCGCCTGTGCCGCAGGACTGCACAGCACAGATCCAGAAGATTCTTCTCACTGTCGGTGTAGGCCGTGATCTGTTCCCGCCCCGCCTGCAGCGCGCAGTCCTCGCCGACGGCATAACCGGCCACGGCAATATCCTCCGGCACACGGATCTGCCGATCCTTCAGTTCCCGCAGAAGGGCGCGCGCCGTCCGCATATCCCCGCAGAAAAAGACCGTCCGCGCCCTTTGCCCGGACTCTTGCTTTCTTACGCCCGTGCGGCGGTTTTCCAGGTATCCGCACGCCTCCCGGAACGTCAGCGCCGTCCGGCTTTCTTCTATATCAAAAGGCTGCGCCTCGTGCATGGTCGCCCCCCGGTGCAGAGTCTCCAGGTAGAGCTCGCTGCGGCAGCCCAGCAGGCGGTCGACCCAGGCAGCGGCATATCCCGCGCTCTGCCCCGCTTCCTCCGGCATGACATACAGGATCGTTTCGTACTTTTGGCTGCGCAGATATTGTACCACGCTCTGCGCCCCGTGGAATCCGTCGTCCATCACATAATCGATCGGCACGCGGCTGTCAAAAAATCCAAGCCCCACAACGGGCCCGCCGCTTTTTTCTTTGAGCGCAAGCAGTTCCTGCGCGGAAAGCGGCCCATCCGCAAGAACCCCCAGACATCCCGCAAGGCTGCCGCCCCATCCGCCCGCCGGATCTAAAAGTTCGCCGCACGCAAGGCATTTGACCCGCACCTTCTGGTCACGGAGTATTTTCTGAAAGCGCTCCTCTGTGTCTGCGCCAAGCCCGCTCCTGGATACCACAAAGAACAGGCCGGACTGGCAATCCGACGCGTCCTCGCCTGTGTCATACCCCATTTTCTCCGCTTTCTGCCACACTTTTTGGGTCAGATCCTGGCTGACGCCCTTTCTTCCCGCTAGGGCGTTGGAGACGCTCACATTGCTGATCCCCAGGGCCTTCGCAATATCGGACTGGCTGATCTTCTTTTTCGGTCGCATAATTTTCTCACTTCATTAGTTTAAAATAAGTTATAATTTAATTTTATCGAACTTAAATTAACTTGTCAAGAACAAAGAACCCAGCCTGAAGGATTCTTCGGCTGCAGGTTCCTCCGCCTTCCGGAAACGCCTCAACAATTTAACTTGACACCGCGAAAAAGCAGGCGTAAACTCTGATTTATACCAATACACAGGAAGGGGATTTTGGAATGGAAAAGAAAAACATCGACTGGGCAAACCTTGGTTTCGGCTATGTGCAGACGGACAAGAGATTTGTCGCAAACTATAAAGACGGGGCCTGGGACGAGGGATGCCTCACTTCAGACGCCACCGTGGCCATCTCGGAGTGCGCGGGCGTGCTGCAGTACGCGCAGACCTGCTTTGAGGGCATGAAAGCCTACACCACGGAGGACGGACACATCGTGACCTTCCGCCCGGATCTCAACGCGGAGCGCATGGAGGCCTCCTGCAAACGTCTGGAGATGCCCGTGTTCCCGAAGGAGCGCTTTGTGCAGGCCATCGTGGACACCGTGGCGGCCAACGAGGCTTATGTGCCGCCCTACGGCTCCGGCGCAACGCTCTACATCCGCCCGTTCATGTTCGGCAGCGACGCCGTCATCGGCGTAAAGCCGGCCAGCGAATATCAGTTCCGCGTGTTTACCACCCCGGTGGGCCCGTACTTTAAGGGCGGCGTAAAACCGCTCACCATCCGCGTCTGCGACTACGACCGCGCCGCGCCCCACGGCACCGGCCACATCAAGGCCGGCCTGAACTACGCCATGAGCCTCTACGCCATCATGGACGCGCACCGTCAGGGCTTCGACGAGAACATGTACCTGGATGCGGCCACCCGCACAAAGGTGGAGGAGACCGGCGGCGCAAACTTCCTGTTCGTGACGAAGGACAACAAGGTGGTTACGCCCAAGTCGAACAGCATCCTGCCGTCCATTACCCGCCGCTCTCTGCTGGTGGTGGCAAAGGAATACCTGGGGCTTGAGGTGGAGGAGCGCGAAGTCTACCTGGACGAGGTAAAAGATTTTGTGGAGTGCGGCCTGTGCGGCACCGCCGCCGTCATCTCCCCGGTGGGCAAGATCGTGGACCACGGCAAAGAAATCTGCCTGCCCAGCGGCATGACTGAGATGGGCCCGACTACCAAGAAACTGTACGACACCCTGACCGGCATCCAGATGGGACGTCTGGAAGCTCCAAAGGGCTGGATCCAGGTAATCAAGTAAATGGCAAACGAACTGCAAAAAGGGGCAGGCGTCGTCCGCACCGCGCTGGACAACCTGCCCTACGGGGAACCGGATTCCCCCTACGCTTCCGGAAAAGTGGGAAAAATCGCCGTCCCCGACGGCGTTACCCAGAAACGCCTCTACCAGGATATCATCCTCATTGCCTGGCCCAGCCTCGTGGAACTGGTGCTTACGCAGCTCACCAGCATGGCGGACCAGGTAATGGTGGGGCATCTTCCCGGGCAGGAAGGCATCATGGCCCTGGCGGCCGTGGGCCTTGCCACACAGCCCAAATTTCTCTTAATGACTATGATACAGGCCATGAACGTGGGAGCCACCGCCATGATCGCGCGCTTCCGCGGGCAGCAGAACCAGGAGAAAGCAAACCTGGTCTTTCGTCATGCCATTCTTTTAAACCTGGTCATGTCGCTGGTGTTTATGGCCGTGGGGCTCCTGTTCTGCAAAGACCTGATCCGCTTCATGGGCGGGGACGGCATCAGCGAGGAGACTCTGCAGCTGGGCGTACAGTACCTGAACATCCAGCTCTACGGCTTCATCCCCCTGTGCCTGGGCATTACCGTGACGGCGGCCCTGCGCGGCATCGGGGACACGCGCACGCCCATGCTCTACAACACGATCGCCAATGTGATCAATCTGTTCTTCAACTATGTGATGATCTACGGGAATTTCGGGGTGCCGAAGATGGGGGTGGCGGGAGCCTCCCTGGCGACCATCATCGGCCAGACCGCAGCGTTTTTCATTGCCATGTACATTTCCTTCAGCAAAAAACACTACATATACATCGACTGGAAAGAGAAATTTCATTTTGACCGGCATCTCATGGGCAGCGTCGTCAACATCGGCATACCCTCCATGGTGGAGCAGCTTTTCATGCGGACGGGCATCATCATCTACACCCGCCAGGTCACGGGGCTGGGCGACATCATCTACGCCACCCACCAGGTGTGCATGAGCATCCAGGGCATGAGCTTCATGGTGGGCCAGGCGTCCGCCAACGCCGCCACCACCCTCATGGGCCAGTGCGTGGGCAAGCGGCGGTACGACATGGCCTGCGTCTACATGCGCAAGACGCGGAACGTGGGCGTCGCCGTGTCGTTTGTGCTGATGGTCCTCATGGTGCTGTTTAACCGGGAGATCATCGGCCTGTTCAAAGACTCCCCGGACGTCATCGCCCTGGGCGCGCCCATCCTCATCCTGCTGGCGGCAAGCCAGCCCTTCCAGGCGGATCAGTTCATCGTGTCCGGCGGCCTGCGCGGCGCGGGGGACACGCGCTTTGCGGCGGGCGTCATCGCCGTCACGGTGCTCGGCATCCGGCCCATCACCTGCATTGTGCTGATCAACGTCTTCCACATGGGACTGTGGGGAGCATGGATCGCCCTGGTGGCGGACCAGTGCATGCGCACCGCCCTCATGGCCACCCGCTACCACTACGGAAAATGGAAAAGCATCAGTATGCGGCACACGCACCACGCCTGACAAAGTTTACGGCTGTCTCAACTGGTCGAACGCGTCCGCATACGCGCGCACCACGTTCGTCTCCATATAGGCTTCCAGCTCTTTTTGCATCCCGGCAAACAATTCCGCGAACACCGGCGAAAAGCGTGTGCCCGCCTGCGCGCGCACGTTGGAAAGTGCCTCCTCCACCGAGAGCTCCTTTCTGCCGTCGTTAAATTTGGAATCCATCAGGCCCGTGAAATACGCCGCTATGGCGACGATGTCCGTCACCTGGCGGTTGGGGTCTTCTTCCCGGACGTACTCCTCGGGATAGCCCCCGCTCCCGTCGTACCAGCGATGGTGCCCCAGGGCCGTGGGCATGTATTTTTGGGTGGACGCAAACCGCGAGAGAATGATCTGGCCCGCGTACACATGGTACCGGTACATCTTTTCTTCTTCCTGGAAGCGGTCCCGCGCCGCCAGCGTTACCAGGCGCTCAAAAAGGAAAGTCCCGATGTCGTGCAGCATGGCGCACTCGTATGTGAACCGCAGAAGTTCGTCCGAGCGCTCCCGCACCTGGTCCGCGTCCCGGCAGCCGAGCGCGCCCACAAGCTGCTCCGGCGTCCGGCGGATGGCCTCCTCCAGGATCATCCTGGAAAAATCGGCCGTCAGGCGCAGATACACATAGATGTCCGGGTCCCGGCAGACCACCAGGTCCAGCAGGAAATCCTTGGCCTGCAGGCCGTCCGGGTATTCCACAAAGGATTTAAAGCTCTCCAGCAAAAACGTGGTCAGACGGCTGTTCAGCTGGCCGTTGGGAACCCGCTGCACATATTTGATCGTCTCGCTGTACATATACAGCAGCACACGCTTCTTTTTGCCCACCATGGGCGCTTCCCTGGCCATATACTCGGCGTAAAAGGCCGGGAGGTAAATATGGCTCCACAGCCCCCGCTCGGAAAAATCGTCCTTTTCCCTGTCCAGATAGGCCTTTTCCATGCTCTTCAGAAGCTGGGAGAGGTTCAGCACCCCGCAGTGATACTGGGCGATGTCGTACTCCAGCATCCAGCGCTCCGACGGCCGGGTGCCTTTTTTTTCGCTGTTTTCCAGCTGCCGCTTCCACACATACTCCGCGGACTCCATAACGTCCCGCACTACCTCCGGGTCCGTCTCCCCGCGGCGCAGAAGCTGCATGGCGGTGGTCCGCTCCTGGTGGCTCTTATACAGATAGACGTCCCAGGGGAGGCTGGGGGTCTTCTCGTGGTACCGCTCGTCCGTCAGGATCTGGAAGGAGCGCTTAATCGCCCTGTTCTTCAGGCGGATGTCCTCCGGCTCCGTCCAGCCGTAGGCCAGGGCCAGATTGGCCATGGAGCGGTGGATATAGCCTCTGGTGTCCACGTCCTCGATCTCATCGTATTTTTTGATATAGGAAGCGGCCTCGCCGAACAGCATACTCATCTTCCAGCGGTAATCATACCGTTCCGCGTGACCGATGATCTCCTGCATATAAAAGAGCGCCATCCCCGTGTGGTAGAGCTGCCGGATCAGCATGTCGCGCTTTTTGTTCTTCCGGGCATAGGCCAGCAGGGCGTTGCGGAGCGTGTAGTTCAGAAGCAGGTCCAGCTGCTGGACCCCCTGCATCAGATGTTCGGCAAAGTCCTCCAGCTGCGCGGCGTCCTCCTGCGTGGCCGAGACGATGTCGTCCAGCAGCGGCATCAGATTCTGCCGCAGCAGGGCGGTGTTCTCCGCGATGAGGCTGTTGATCGCCAGGTTTTTCCGGCGGCGCTGCTCCACAAACAGGGCCACGTCCTCCGGCACTCTCTCCGAGACGTCCGCCAGCTCCATGATGCGCTTCAGATTTTCGATATATCTCTCCTGATATTCTCTCATCCGCGCGCCCTCCCCAGAAAACTCTCCAGGCAGGCAAAGAGCACTTCCATGTCCAGAGGCTTGGACACATGGGCGTTCATTCCCGCATCCAGGGAATTGCGGATATCCTCCACAAACGCGTTGGCCGTCATGGCCACCACCGGTATGCTGGCCGCGTCCGGCCTTTCCAGCGCGCGCAGAGCCCTCGTGGCGTCCAGCCCGTTCATCACGGGCATCTGGATATCCATTAAGATCAGGTCGTAGTGGAACGGCGGCGCGCTCTCAAATTTGTCCAGGGCCTCCTGGCCGTTCGCCGCGGTCTCCACGGACACCCCGGTCATCTCCAGCAGCTCCAGCGCGATCTCGCGGTTCAGCTCGTTGTCCTCCACCAGGAGGATCCTGCTGCCGCCGAAATTGCGCGACTGCGCCGACACGCCCTCCTGGGCGGACCGGCCCGCCCCCGTGAAGGCGTAGAGCCCGGCGTACAGCCTGTTGCAGAAAAGCGGCACCGGGATGAACGCGTCCACTCCGGCGCGCGTGTACATATATTCCGTCTGTTTCCAGTCGCCCTCATACAGCAGAAAGATGGGGAAATCGTCGCCCATGCGCCTGCGCACCTCCGGCAGGAAGGACAGCATCTCCACATCCTTCGTCTTCTCCGCCGTCAGGAAGGCAAAATACTCCGTGTCTGCAAAAGCCGCCTCGTTGATGAAGGACACGGCCTGCTCCGGGTTCTGCGCCAAGTCCGCCGACACGCCGATCCGCTCCAGCATATCCGCGGCGGCGCGGGCCTCCTCCGGCGAACTATCCATCAGCAGGATGCGCCGTCCCCCGAGCGCCGCGCGGTATTCCTCCAGGTTGACCTTCGCCGTCTTGAAGGGCACATGGATGTAAAAGCAGGTGCCCTTCCCCATCTCGCTCTCCACGCGGATGCTGCCGCCCATGAGCTCCACCAGATTCTTCGCGATGGACATGCCGAGGCCCGTGCCCTGGATCTTGCTGATGGTCAGGCTCTGCTCCCGCTCGAACGGCTGGAACACCCGGGAGAGAAATTCTTTGCTCATGCCGATCCCGGTGTCCCGCACGGACAGATCCAGCACGGCCTTCCCGCTGTCCTCATCCCCGGTGATCTCCACAAACAGCGTGACCGTGCCGCCGGACGGCGTAAATTTGATGGCGTTGGACAGCAGGTTCAGACAGATCTGCTTGAAGCGCACCCCGTCCACGACGATGCGCTCGCAGTCCATGCGCCCCAGCTCGAACACAAAATGCTGGTTCTTCTCGTCCGCCTGGGGCCTGGCCACGATGAGGATCTCGTGCAGAATGTCCGCGATGTCGCACTCCTCCGGCTGAAGCGCCACCTTGCCGCTCTCGATCTTGGACATGTCCAGCACCTCGTTGATAATGGACATCATGTGCCCCGAGGCGGTCTTGATCTTGCTCAGATATTCCCGGATCCTGGGCGGCGTCTCCTCCTGCATCAGGGCGATGTCCGTGATGCCGATGATGGCGTTCATGGGCGTGCGGATGTCATGCGACATCTCCGAGAGGAAGCTGGTCTTGGCGCGGCTCGCCATCACGGCCTCGTCCAGCTTGTTCTGCACGTCGTGATAGTAGCTGCTCACATCGTGGAGCAGGCAGACGCAATAGCCCTCCCACGGAAAAAAGACGGCAGAATACACCGCCTGTCCCAAATGGCAGAACAATGGATCCGGGCGGTTGGCAAACGCCGCCGACTGCAGCAGGCATTCTTCGGCCTCGCCGCCGGGCATGGCGTCCAGCACGGAGCCCCCGTCTTTCCCCAACCGCCCTGCCTCCCCGTTCTGATAGACAAGCGCGCTCTTTCCGTCTTTTATCTCAAAGCACAGTGCCGGGATACTGATCGCTCCCCACATCTGCTCTATCCGTTCCATCTTCATGGCTGTTACCCTGTCTTTCCGCTTACGCGCAGCGCTCCCGCACACCTGTGGCAGTGCGCGGCGTTATCTCTGCTCCCTGATCCAGACCCGCATCTGGTTCAATCCCCGGTTCCCCCAGAGACAGTAGGGGATCGCCTTCAGGGCCGCCTCCCTGCACGCGGGCGGCTCGTCCCGGTAGAGCGCCTCCTCATCCTCGTCCCGAAGGCCCGTCATCGCCAGGGACACGCAGCCCTTCAAAATGCCCTCGGTCTCCTTCACGGTCCTGATCTGTGCGCTCCGCGGCAGCGCCAGCGCCTGGAGCTGCCCGCCGTTGTCCACTCCCTCAAAGCAGTACACGATGGGCCCCCGCATCAGCGCGGTCTGTCCAGCCGCCGCCAGCACGCGCGCGGAAGCGTACAGCCTGCGCACCTTCAGGGGGAACTGCAGGGAAACCTCATCCCCCGCCTCCCATGTGCGGTTCAGGTACAGATAGCCGTCCTTTATGGCAGGCTTCTGCCTCTCTCCGCTGCACGTCACGTTCAGATCCTTTGCCCCGACATAGCCCGGAATGTGGATGGCCAGGGTAAAGGACGCATCCTTTTTGGGCGTGACCTTGTAGGACACGCTCCCCTCCCAGGGGTAGGCGCTCTCCACTTCTATGTCCGCCAGGGAGAGGCTGGCCTTCTGGCCGATCATCAGATGCGCGTAGATGGTGTCGGCGCTCTCGCTCCAGCAATATTTTCCTAAAGAGAGGATCATCCTGGCCAGGTTCGGCGGGCAGCACGCGCACTGATACCAGCCCGGGCGCTCCGGCAGCACATGGCGCATGCCGAAGATCTCGCCGCTGAAACCCGGATTGACCTCCAGGGGATTCACATAGAAGAAATGCTTTCCGTCCAGCTGCATGCCGCTGATGGTGGAATTGTAGAGGCAAAGCTCCATCACGTCGGCGTACTCGCCTCTGGCCTCGATGTCCAGCATGGACTTGGCCCAGAACACCATGCCCACCTGCGCGCAGGTTTCCGCGTAGGCCCGGTCGGGCGGAAGATCGTATGCCTTAGAAAACGATTCCAGATTTCCGCAGGCCCCGATGGCCCCGGTCACATACATTTTCTTTGTCACAATATCGTTCCACAGCACCTTGCACGCCCGGTACAGCGACTCGTCGCCGAGGGCCGCCGCCACGTCCGCCATGGCCCGGTACAGATAGACCGCGCGCACCGCGTGCCCCCTCGCCTCCGTCTGCTCGCGCACAGGCGCGTAGGTCTGGTTGTAATCGCGCTCATTAGGATCCATGCCGAACACCTGGAAATCCCTGGCGTCGCGCTCCTGCACATAGAACTCCGGCCTGGTTCCGCGGGCGTTCACAAAGTACGCCGCCAGGTCCCGGTATTTTTCCTGGCCGGTAACCGCATACATCCGCATGAGGCCCACTTCCACTTCCTCGTGCCCCGGGATGCCGAACCGTTTGCCCTCCCCGAACACGGACGCGATCTGGTCCGTCATGCGCTCCGCCACGCCCAGCAGGGACGTTTTGCCCGTCGCCTCATAGTAAGCCGCGGCGGCCTCCATCATGTGGCCCATGCAGTACAGCTCGTGCCCCTCCAGAAGATTCTTCCAGCGGTGCTCCGGCTCCTTGATGATAAAGTAGGTGTCCAGGTAGCCGTCCGGCTGCTGGGCCTTCTCCACGATGGAGATGACCTCGTCCACCCGCCTCTCAAGTTCCGCGTCCGGGTGCACGCTCAGGGAGTAGGCCGCGGCTTCCAGCCATTTCGCCACGTCGCTGTCCTGGAAGACCATCCCGTAAAATTCCCCTTCCTCCATGCCGGCGGCGATGCGGAAATTTGCCAGCGCGTGGCTTTTCTCCGCCTCCGGGATCTCATCGTTCAAAATTTTTTCCTGGTACGGGAGCACCGTCCCTGTCACAAGCTCCTGATAGGGCGTCCAGAAGTGGTCCCGAAGGGCCGTCTGCTTCAGGCCCACCGCGTTTGCAACTGCTTTCATGGTTCCGGTTCCTTTCGTATTTTTGATCTTGGATGACTCTGTCAGTTCCATTATAATACCATCGCGCCAAAATGTATAGTAATTTCCTGCGCCCAAGCCGGGCTTAAAAATGATAGTACAGCAGCGCGAACGCGAGCAGAAGGATGAGTCCGGCCACGTTGTAGAGCGTGAACATCAGAAAATAGCTCCCTTTCTTCGCGCCCTCGCTCTCGGCGTACAGCTTGTAGGAGATCAGGCTCGCCATGGAGGCGATCAGGGTGCCCAGCCCGCCCACGTTGACGCCCACCAGAAGGCCGGCGAAATTGTCCGTGAACCCGGACAGAAGAAGCGCCGCCGGCACGTTGCTCAGGAACTGGCTGAACAGCGCCGACACCAGGATCTCGCGGCCGTTCAGGATGTGCTGGATGGCCGTGCTGACGGCGGGCACACGGCCCGCGTTTCCCACAAAGACAAAGAAGCCCACAAAGGTAAAGAGCAGGGCGTAGTCCACTTGCCGGAAGAGCCGCTTTTCGCGCAGCAGAAGCACGCCCAGAACCGTGATGACAAGGGCGGGGATCCACGAGAGCACGCGGAAGACCACCAGAAGGTTGAGCACAAACAGCGCGGCGTAGGCGCAGGTCTCTTTTTTCGGAAGCGCGGCGGCCGTCTGCACGCCGGACATCCGCACCGGCTCGTCGGGCAGAAGCTGCACGGCAATCAGCAAAAGCAGAAGGGACAGCGCGGCAAGCGGCAGCATGACCGCAAAAAATTTCCCCGCCGGCATGCCGGACGCGGAAAACAGATAAAGGTTCTGCGGGTTGCCGATGGGCGTCAGCATGCTTCCCAGGTTTGCGGCGATGGTCTGCAGAACCACCACCCGTATGATCAGCTTTTGCTGCCCGCACCGCTTCAGGGCCAGAATGGCAAACGGCACAAATGTGATCAGCGCCACGTCGTTCGTCATGACCATGCTCAAAAAGAAACACAGAAGAACCAGCGTCCGCGCCATGCCGCGGGCGGATCCCGCCTTTCCGAACATTTTTACGGTCATCAGATCCAGCAGCCCGACGGCCTGAAAGCCCTTTACCAGCAGCATCAGGCAAAATAAAAGCGCCAGCACGCGCACGTCCACATAATCCAGATAGCCCCTGTCCGGATGCACCAGAAAACAGGAGGCCGCTCCCAGGATCAGCGCAATGCTCAGCACCTTCTCCTTCTTAAAATAATCCCACACCGTTTTTTCCTCCAATACACAGATTTATCTAAAATCTCACACACTACTATATCATACGGCGCAGCTGATTTCCATAGCAGCGCTGAGATTTTCGCGGCAAAATCTGCGGGATCGTTTGGCGGGATCGTTTCGCCTGCCAGACGATTGATTTTCCCGCAGGATTCTGTTATGATAGCATACGTTAAAAATGCTGCACGGCCAGGCGGCCCGCAGCAAACCGAGGAAGATGATCCCGCCTGCTCTGAATAAGTGCAGGATCATCTTGCCGCCCACAAACGAGGCGTAAAATGATGCGATTTCTGAAAACAACATTCTTTCATCTATGTATTCTGCTGTTCTTTGCCCACGCCGTTCCGGTCTGCGCCGATGAACCCGGCTTTGCATTTCATATGCTGGATGTAGGCCAGGGACTCTGCGTGCTCGTCGAAGCGGACGGCCATTATCTTTTGTATGACGGCGGCGGCGCGAAGACCTCGTCGTTTGTGGTAAGCTTCCTCAAACAGCAGGGCGTTTCAAACCTGGACTATATTGTGGTTTCCCATTACGACGACGACCATCTGAACGGCATCGTGGGCGCGCTGCACGTCTTTGCGTGCGGTTCTGTCCTCGCCCCGGACTACGTGCCGGACACGGATATTTACCGTTCCTACGTATCGGCCCTGCAGGAAAACGGCGCGCCGGTCACACATCCCCTTCCGGGAGATACTTACACCCTCGGCAACGCCTTTTTGGAAATCCTCGGACCATCCTCCTATGATAACGCATCGGAAAATAACAACTGCATTTCTCTGTGCATTGACTACGAAGGTTTCCGTTTCCTGATCTGCGGCGATCTGGAAGCAGAGGGCGAGGAAGAACTGGTCAACTCCGGCGCAGATCTTTCCTGCGACCTGTACGTAGTCAACCATCATGGCAGCGCTTCTTCCAGCACATTCTATTTCCTGGACCGTGCGCTTCCAAACTGCGCTTTTTTAAGCTGCGGGGCGGGCAACCCTTATGGACACCCGGCCTCCGAAACTATGGAGCGCCTGCAGTCCATGGACTGCGAACTGTACCGCACCGACAGACAGGGAAGCGTCACCGCCTATTCGGACGGCAGTTCCCTGTGGTTCAGCACCGATCCGTGCATCGATTTTAGCGGCGGCGATCTTCCCATCGAAAGGGAAAGCACAGCAGCAGACAGCACCGGAAGTATCACTTATGTCTGCAATACCAACACCTACAAATTCCATTATGAATATTGTGACAGCGTGGATCAGATGAAAGAAAAGAACAAACGGTTCACAACCGAGAGCAGGGACGCGCTGATCGCCCAGGGCTATGTGCCCTGCAAAAACTGCCGCCCTTAGCTTAAAACCCTACTTGGCGAACAGCGGCATGCAAGAAAGCGGCCGGCATATTAACACGATCAGCCGGGTTCTAGTATTTTCTGTTTCTGCTAAAAAATGGAAACACGCTCAGCAGGGTCTATCCGACCCACAAAAGGGCCGCCGTGACTTCCGTCACAGCGGCCCGCGCACTCTATGTTCTCTTACAAAAGCTTCGGCAATATCTTGTCCAGACTTCCGTGGATCACGTAATCCGCGTTTACATCGCCGGTGTCCTCCCGGTTGGTGAGGAGGATCAGTTTATCGCCCTGATAGTAGGCGAGATTGTGGTCGCAGAAATCGGGATCGAGGCGCGCGCCCAGGACCAGCAGCACATCCGCCTTGGAGATCTCGTTAGCCACCTTGGTCATGATCCCGTTGTCGATCATCTCCCCGTAAAAGCGGATGCCCGGACGGATGGGGACCATGCAGTCCTCGCAGAGCGGCACCTTCTTTGCCTTGAGAAGATATTCCTTGGTGTAGACTTTTCCGCACCGCGGACAGTGATTGACTTCTATGTTCCCGTGCAGCTCCAGCACGTTCTGGCAGCCCGCCTTCTGACTCATCCCGTAGATCTCTCTGGAGATGATGGTCTTTACGATGCCCTGCTTCTCGAGCTCCGCGACCGCATTGTAGGCCGGCCCCGGCTGCATGTCCTGGGAGAGCACTTCCTCCTTATAGAACTGATAGAAAGGCTCGATGCGCGTATTATAAAACACGCTGCTGAACATTTCTTCCGGGGAATATCTGTATTTCGCTTCAATATCATACGCTCTTTCCGGGTCCCGCAGGCTCTTATGCCCGCGCTCGCGCTGCATGCCGCTGCCGCTGATGACTACCAGGTATCTGCTTCCGTGGATCAATTTTTTTACAACACTTATCGTTGCCTCTGCCACATTGATCACCCCCTACTACTAATGTAACATTCCAGCATTTTTTCGTCAATCTTTTTGGAAAAATTTCCACGTAACTTTGTAATTACTTTTTGAAAAACGGAACAGGTCCCGATATTCTTCTTCCGAGAGCGCAGAGACTTCCCGGTTTTCCTGCTCCTGGGGGAATACGGCGTGAAGGCAGTCGCGAAAGATGGTCTGCGGAAACAGCCAGACGCAGGCCGCCGTTCCGGCAAGGGCCGCCGCGCACACGCGCCCGGCCCATTTATGCTTCTTCAAATAAAAACCTCCCAGCACTCCTGCGAAAATAGGTCATCAGGAGTATGGACAGGTTTCCGGCTTTTATGCGCCGCCTCACAGCATGTACACAAAAACTCCTGCCAGGATCAGCAGGTTCCCAAGGAGCTTTCCCTTTGAAAACTTCTCCCCCAGCACCGCGCGGGAGAGGATCATCACAAACGCGTAGCTCACCGTGTCGATCACGGCCCCGTACTTCATATCCACTTTTGTGAACGCATAGGTGTTCAAAAGCAGCACGCCAAAGAAGACAGCGTAGGCCAGGAGCACGCGGACGTTCAGATATTCCCGCAGAGGACTGGAATAGTGCCGGTCTGCGCTCTGTTTCAGCAGCACCTGGGATACCGCTGTGAAAAACGTGCCGGCAAACATCAGGGCAAGACAGAGTTCAGCGCTCATAGTACTGCACCACCAGCACCCCGGCAAACACCAGCAAAAGGCCGATGATATTGTGCACGGAGAGATTTTCGCGGAAGATGAGCACAGCCCAGACCTGTGCCCAGATCAGATAAACCGTCTTGTTCGCATACGCCACGTTCAGGTCGAATTTCTGAATGGCCTTCTGCCACGCCAGCGCGTACACGGCGCAGTCCGCAAACATGAGCAGCAAAAAGACATAGAGAAGAAGGCTTTTTGTCCCGTACCGGCTGAACTGCACGGAGGCCGCCTTCGAGAACACGCCCGTGAAGGAGAACAGCAGGATATTCAGATGTAAAAACAGGTAATTTTTTGCTTTTTCCATAAATAAATTATATCACCGTTTTACAACTTTCACAAGATATGCTATACTTTCACTAGAAAGAAAATGCCGCTTTTTGTCATATGATAGGAGAAGATACCTATGAGCTTATATTCCGTGGTCGTCCCGGTCTATAATTCCGAAAATACCCTGCAGGAGCTCTATGCGCGCCTCAAGGCGGTCTTTGAGAACGTCCTGCGGCAGGAGTTTGAACTGATCCTGGTGGACGACGGCTCGAAGGACCGCTCCTGGGAGATCATGGAAAAACTGCACGAGGAGGACCGGCGCGTCAAGATCATTCAGCAGGCCCGGAACTTCGGGCAGCCGGCAGCCGTTCTCTGCGGCTTCCACTATGTGCAGGGCGATTTTGTCATTACGATGGACGACGACCTGCAGCATCCCCCCGAAGAGATTCCCGTGATGGTCCGGGCGCTCGGCGAGCGCCCGGATGTCGATGTGGTGCTGGGCAGCTACGTGGGCCGCAAGCACAGCATCATCCGCAGGGCCGGCACCTGGGCCGCCGACTACGCCACATCCAAAATGCTGAAAAAACCGCGCAATCTGGATATGACCAGCTTCCGCCTGATGCGCCGCTTCATTGTGGACGCCCTGCTTCAGACAAACGTGAACCATCCGCAGATCGGCAACCTGCTGCTGCAGACGTCGAACCGCATCATCAATGTCCCGGTGCAGCACGACGCGCGCAGGTACGGCCACAGCGGCTACACCTTTACCAGGCTTATGCGGGATCTGTTTTTTGATATTACCACAAATTCCGCCTTCCCGCTGATCCTCGTGCGCAATATCGGGCTGGTGAGCTTTCTGGTGAGCATACTTCTGGGCCTCTTCTACTTTGTGCGCTATTTCGTGGAGGGCATCTCCGTGACGGGCTGGACATCCCTCATGCTGATCATCCTCGCGTTCAACGGACTCATCCTGCTCTCCGTGGGCATCATCGGCGAATATCTGATGCATGTCCTGGACGAGGCAAAAAAAATGCCCCACTATGTGGAGCGGCAAAAAAAATTGTAAGAGTAAGGATACATACCCATGACCGGTTTCCAAACACACAGATTATTGATCCTGGGCTCCCTGCGGGAGTTTCTTCAGCTGATCGCGATGTCCAAGCGCCGCGGCTACTACACGATCGTCTGCGACGGCTACCCGGGCAGCGAGGGGAAGAAGCTGGCCGACAAGGCGTACGACATCCCCGTGGACCACACGGACGAGATCGCCGCCATGTGCCGGGCCGAGCAGGTGGACGGCATCATCACGTCTTTTTCCGACTTCCTGTTTGAATGTATGGTAAAGATCGCCGAAAAAGCCGGTCTGAAATGCTACTTTGACACGCGCAGCCTTCCCCTGTACCGCAACAAGGCACAGATGAAAGCGATGCTCGCCGGGCTTGGCATATCCACGCCGGCCTGCCGCGTCGTCGGAGAGACCTTCCCGGACAACGCCCTGGACGGACTGCGCTTTCCGGTGGTGGCAAAGCCGCTGGACAAATACGGCTCCCGCGGCGTGGAGGTGCTGCATTCCCCGCAGGAAGTGCGGGAGCGCTTCGCATACACCTGCGCGACCTCCGGCATCAAAAAAGTGCTCGTGGAAGAATACAACGACGGCTATGAATTCAATATGATGACCTGGGTGCTGCACGGCAAAGTGCAGGTGATCAGCATCGCGGACCGGGAGAAGACCCCTATCGGGGGACGCAAGATCCCCATCAGCACCCGCAATGTCTATCCCTCCAGATTTATGAGCGATGTGTATGAGGAGGCCCTCGGCATCCTGCAGAAGGTGGCAGGATACACCGGGCAGAGATCCGGCGCTCTCTCCATGCAGTTTTTCTGGAAACCGGGTGTTGGCATTTCCGTCTGCGAGGTGGCCGGGCGCTTTCTGGGCTATGAGCATGAGCTGGTAGAATACGCGGGCGGGCTGAACATCGAAAAGCTCCTTCTGGATTACGTGTACGAGGAAGACGCCCTGGACGATGTCTTCCGCAGCTATTCCCCGTTTTTCCCGAAGACCAGCGCGGCGCTCTATTTTCACGGAAAGCCGGGCATGCGCGCGGTAAGCTGGCCCGCGGCCAAAGAACTTGCAGAACTTCCCGGCGTCAAAGAAACCTGGCTCTTTTACCGGGAGGGCGAAGAGGTGGTCCTCCACGGGCCCAACCCCTACGCGGCGCGCTACTATATCACCGGCGCCACGCGCGAAGAAATAGACGCGCTGACCGAATATTTCTTCCGCCGCATGAGCATCACAGACGCGGATGGCCGCGAGGTCCTGTACCAAAACCAGATCGGCAGCTATCCCAAGGACGCTCAGATCTAGGACACTCAGATCTTAAACCGGTAGCCCACGCCCCAGATCGTCTCGATGTACTGCGGCTTGGACGTGTCAAGCTCCACCTTCTCGCGGATCTTTTTGATGTGCACCGTCACCGTGGCGATGTCGCCGATGGACTCCATGTCCCAGATCTCCCGGAACAGCTCCTCTTTGGTGAACACATGGTTCGGGTTCTGGGCCAGGAAGGTCAGAAGGTCAAACTCCTTGGTGGTAAAGCTCTTCTCCTCCCCGTTTACCCACACGCGGCGGGCCGTCTTGTCGATCTTGATGCCCCGGATCTCCAGGATATCGTTTTCCTTGACATTGGAGTGGATCAGGCGCTCATAGCGCGCCAGGTGCGCCTTCACGCGGGCCACCAGCTCGCTGGGGGAAAAGGGCTTTGTCATATAGTCGTCCGCCCCCAGGCCGAGGCCGCGGATCTTGTCGATGTCGTCCTTCTTCGCGGAGACCATGATGACCGGGATGTCCTTTTTCTCCCGCACGCGGCGGCAGATCTCAAAGCCGTCCGCCCCCGGCAGCATGAGGTCCAGGATCAGAAGATCCACATCCTCCTCCAGGGCGCGGGCAAGGCCCTTGTCGCCCCGTCCCTCCGTCTCCACCTCGAAGCCGCTCAGCTCCAGGTAATCTTTTTCCAGTTCCGCAATGCTCTCCTCGTCCTCGATGATCAGGATCTTACTCATGTTCCGCCTCCACCATAACCTTTCTCAAAACAAAATACATCACCGTGCCGGTGCCCGGCTTGCTGCTGGCCCAGATCTTCCCGCCGTGGTCCTCGATGATCTTGCGCACGATGGAAAGCCCGATGCCGCTTCCGCCCATGGCGGAATTGCGGGACGCGTCGGTGCGGTAGAACCGGTCGAAAATGTAGGGCAGCTCCCGGGAGTCGATGCCCTTCCCGTTGTCCTCGATCTCCACCTGCACAAAATCGCCCACATCCTTCACCCGGATGTTGATGCGCCCCTTGGACTTGTCCATATATTTGATGGAATTTCCGATGATATTGTTGATGACCCGCTTGATCTGCTCCGCGTCCGCGATGACCTCCACGTCCTCGTCCACATAGTTGAAGTAGGAGAAATCGATATTCTTGGCCTCCAGGTCCAGCCCCACATCCTCGCAGCAGTCCGTGAAGTATGCGCTTACGTTGATCTTGCTGAAGGTGTAGGGGATGCGGTTGGTGTCGATCTTAGAGTAGAAGGTCAGCTCGTTGATCAGGTTGTCCATATCGTTGGCCTTGTTGTAGATGGTGCGGATGTAGCGGTCCATCTTCTCCGGCGTATCCGCCACGCCGTCCATAATGCCCTCCACATAGCCCTTGATGGCGGTGATGGGGGTTTTCAGGTCGTGGGAGATGTTGCTGATCAGCTCCTTGCTCTCGCGGTCGTATTTGAGCTTCTCCTCCGTGGACTGGCGCAGGCGCAGGCGCATCTCCTCAAAGTCGCGGCACAGGTCGCTGATCTCGTCGTCCCCGGAGACCTCCAGGGTAAAATCCAGGTTGCCCTCCGCGATGTTGTGCGTGGCCTTTTTCAATTTCATCAGCGGCACGTTGACGCCCGTGTAGATCCACCCGATCAGCAGGATCGCGGTCAGCAGAAGGATCAGAAGGGCCGCCACCGACATGTTCTTTAAAAACGAGCGGATCTGCGGCACCATCCGCGCCGCGGGCGGGAGCTTCCCCTCCGCGATCGCCTCGGACTCCAGCGCCGCCGCCTCGGCCGCGGACATATGTTCCATCTCCTGCAGCCGGTTCCCGTAGTCTTCCAGATACTGGAGCTGCCGGTTCCCCGTGGTCAGCATGATGGCCACAAACAGCACCACCGGCACCAGCAGGACCGCGCAGAATGATATGATCAGCCTTGTCTTTAGCTTCATAAGAAAACTCCTTTATGGATCGTTGCTTTCGCAAATAGTATACCATAAAGGAGTCTGCGCTGCATATAAACAAACAGGTACGTTTCTAAATTTTTTATAAAACTTTTTGCGCTAGAGATATTTTCTCAACTCGTCCGCCTTGTCCAGCCTCTCCCATGGCAGGTCCAGGTCGCTGCGGCCGAAATGCCCGTAGGACGCCGTCTGCTTGTAGATGGGACGGCGAAGGTCCAGCATGCGGATGATGCCCGCCGGCCGGAAATCGAAGGTCTGCCGGAGGATCTGCGTGATCTGTTCGTCCGCCAGCTTTCCCGTGCCGAAGGTGTCCACGCGGATGGACGTGGGCTGTGCCACGCCGATGGCGTAGGAGAGCTGGATCTCACACTTGTCCGCCAGCCCGGCCGCCACCACATTCTTCGCGGCGTAGCGCGCCGCGTATGCCGCGGAGCGGTCCACCTTGGTGCAGTCCTTGCCGGAGAACGCGCCGCCGCCGTGCCTCGCATAGCCGCCGTAGGTGTCCACAATGATCTTCCTGCCGGTCAGCCCGCTGTCGCCGTGGGGGCCTCCGATCACAAAGCGCCCTGTGGGGTTCACAAAAAACTTGGTCTGCCCGTCCACCATATCGGCCGGCAGCACCTCGTCGAATACATATTTCTGAATGTCCGCGCGGATCTGCTCCTGTGTGGCCTCCGGGTCGTGCTGTGTGGACAGCACCACCGCGTCCAGCCGCACCGGGCGGTCGTTCTCATCGTATTCCACCGTGACCTGCGTCTTCCCGTCGGGGCGCAGATAGGGGATCGTGCCGTCTTTGCGCACCTCGGTCAGCCTGCGCGCCAGCGCGTGGGCCAGGTGAATGGGGTACGGCATGTACTCCTCCGTCTCGTTGGTGGCATAGCCGAACATCATGCCCTGATCGCCCGCGCCGATGGCCTCGATCTCATCGTCGGACATGGCGTTCTCCCTGGCCTCCAGGGCCCTGTCCACGCCCATGGCGATGTCGGCGGACTGCTCATCTATGGCAGTGATGACGCCGCAGGTGTCGGCGTCAAACCCGTATTTTCCTCTTGTATATCCGATCTCGCGCACGGTGTCACGCACGATCTTCTGAATATCCACATAGGCCCCGGTGGTGATCTCGCCCATGACGAACACCATGCCGGTGGTGGTGGCTGTCTCGCACGCCACGCGGCTCATGGGATCCTGCTCAAGCAGGGCATCCAGTATCGCGTCGGAGATGGCATCGCACATTTTGTCGGGATGTCCCTCCGTCACAGACTCCGATGTAAACAGTTTTCTCTCCGCACTCATATCTAATCACCCTACACGAAGCTTGAATTTCTGAATCTCCTTTTCGCTTGAAACCTTTTCCATCTCCGCGCCGAGGCTGCGGAGCTTTTCATCAAAATTCTCATATCCGCGCTGTATGTACACGATATCATCCACGATGGTAATGCCCTCCGCGGCCAGCCCCGCGATGACAAGAGCGGCGCCCGCGCGAAGATCCGGAGCGGTAACCCGCGCGCCCGTCAGCCGTTCTGTGCCGCAGATGACCGCCGTGTTGCCCTCCACCTTGATGTTGGCGCCCATGCGCACCAGCTCATCCACATACTTAAAGCGGTTGTCGAAAATGCTCTCCGTCACCATGCTGGTGCCGCGCGCCAGAGACAGCGCCACACCGATCTGCGGCTGCATGTCCGTGGGATAGCCCGGGTACGGGAGCGTTTTTACGTTGGTATTGGTCAGACGCCCGGTGGCGACTACGCGCACCGCGTCGTCAAATTCTTCTATCTGACAGCCGATCTCCGCCAGCTTGGCAGATGTGGCCTCCAGATGCTTCGGGATGACGTTCTTCACGATGACGTCCCCTTTGGTGACCGCCGCCGCGAACATAAACGTGCCCGCCTCGATCTGATCCGGTATAATGGAATATTCCGTGGCGTGGAGCTTCTCCACCCCGCGGATGCGGATGACGTCCGTGCCCGCGCCCTTGATGT
Source organism: uncultured Marvinbryantia sp. (assembly GCA_947630735.1). GTDB lineage: Bacteria > Bacillota > Clostridia > Lachnospirales > Lachnospiraceae > Marvinbryantia. The sequence goes on along the minus strand of CANRIR010000035.1, from coordinate 759 downwards.
TGGCGCCCATGCTGTTCAGGAAGTTTGCCACGTCCACCACATGGGGCTCCTTCGCGGCGTTCTCAATGATGGTGCGGCCTTCCGCCATGGCGGCCGCCAGCATGATATTGATGGTGGCGCCCACGGAGACCGTGTCCAGATAAATGTGGCTGCCCCGCAGGTGCTCCGCGCTTGCTATGATGGCGCCGTGGGAGATCCTGGTGGATGCGCCCAGCGCGCGGAACCCCTTCAGATGAAGGTCGATGGGACGGCTGCCGATGTTGCACCCGCCCGGAAGGGGCACTTCCGCCCTTTTGTACTTGCCCAGCAGCGCGCCGAGCAGATAGTAGGACGCCCTTATTTTTTTCATGTAATCGTAATCCACGCTGATGTTCGTGATAAACGATCCGTTGATGGCCACTGATGTCTTGCTGATCCTGTCTACCTTGGCGCCGATCTGCGTGATCGCCTCCAGCAATACGTGTATATCCTGGACATCCGGCAGATTATCGATCCGAACTGTCTCATCCGTCATGATGGCGGCCGCAAGAATTCCAAGCGCAGCATTCTTCGCACCGCCAATTTCAACCTCGCCGACGAGAGGGATCCCGCCTTTGATAATGTACTGTTCCATTAGACACCTCTAAATATTTTATTTATACCCTTTTCCCTCGTGTACTTCTGATGTGCTTCCCCTTATGCAATATCCGTCAGAACACTGAATGTGCTATAAAGCCCGGCCTCCCCTGAAGGCCTCCGGCTTTATGTCTACCGTACATT
>CANRIR010000034.1 GCA_947630735.1 uncultured Marvinbryantia sp. | reverse complement strand
TTTTGAGGATTTTTATGAAAAAGTGGTGGTTTCACGTACTTAGGGCTAGCCGCCGCGCTAGCGGCTTGGTACAATGTATCGTTAGTATTTATTATTTTTTTGTACCCATCCGGGGAGGTTTTTGCTTTGTTCCACATCCGCAGACCGCGCCGCGGCATCTTTTTTTTCCTGGTGCCGCTTCTTATTATAACTCTGTCCGCGTGTTCCGGCAAGCCCTCTTCTTCCGTTCCGGCGGCACCCGACGAAGTGCTGGTGCCCGAGCACCCCGGCACGGAGGTTCTGGAGACGGACACCGCGCAGGTGGATATTTCCAATATCAAAGAAGGGTATTTTTCGGCGTGCTACCTGGGGTCCGCCTCGAAAGTGAAGCTGCAGCTCACCGGGCCGGACGCCATCACCTACACCTACGACATGCCCCTGGACAAGTCCTGGGACACCTTCCCCTTCACGGCCGGGAACGGTGCCTACACGCTGATGCTCTATGAGCTTCTGGAGGAGGGCACCGACCAGTATTTCTGCTCCCTGGCCGAGGAACTTGACGTGGAGCTGCGGGACGAGCTGCTGCCCTTCCTGTACCCCAATCAGTTTGTAAACTTTGACAAGGACACCGAGGCCGTGGCCGTGGCGAAGGAGCTCACGGCGGACTGCGAGGCCCCCATAGATGAGATCCGGGCCGTCTACCAGTTCGCCACCACCGAGATCAGCTATGACACCCAGAAGGCCGCCACGGTTACCTCCGGCTACCTGCCGGATATTGACGAAACCCTGCACACCAAAACCGGCATCTGTTTCGACTATGCCGCCCTCATGACCTGCATGCTGCGCTCCCTGGGGATTCCCACCAAACTGCAGATCGGCTTCTCCGGCGAGATCAAGCACGCGTGGATCAGCACCTATCTGGAGGGGAGCGGCTGGGCGGACAACATCATCCGCTTCGACGGCACCGGCTGGGCCATGATGGATCCCACCTTCGCGTCGGAGATGGGCACAAAGGAAGCGGCGGACTACATCGGGGACGGGGAAAATTACACCCTGCAGTACTCCAGATGACAGGAGGAACCTATATGAAACAAAAACAACAGTTTCTATCCAACGCGGAGCTGGCCGCCTTCTTTGGTCAGATGGCCATGATCCAGCACTCCGGCATCCCCTCCGTGGAGGGGATCACCATGATGGAGGAGGACGCCTCCGACGAGGGCACCAAGACCCTGCTGGCGTCCATCCACCAGGTGATCGACGAGACCGGCAGCCTGCATCCGGCCCTGGAGGCGTCGGGCGTCTTCCCGGACTACGCCTTAAATATGATCCGCATCGGGGAGCTTTCCGGAAACCTGGACGAGGTCATGACCTCCCTCTCCGATTATTATGAGCGCGAGGACGCCATCCACAAGGAGATCCGCTCCGCGGTAACCTATCCCCTGGTGATGGTCGGCATCATGCTGGCCATCGTGGCCATCCTGCTCATCCGCGTGATGCCCGTGTTCCAGCAGGTGTACCGCCAGCTGGGCAGCGATATGACCGGCCTGTCCGGAAGCCTTCTGCACCTGGGCAATTTCCTGGGGAGCTACGGCTACATCATCCTGCTGATCCTCGCCGTGCTGGGCGGGCTCGTGTTCTGGATGGTGCGCACCAGGAAAGTGGAGATCCCCTTCCTTCGGGATTTTTATGAAAAGATCGCGGCCGGCCGCTTTGCCAGCGGCATGGCGCTGACGCTCTCCAGCGGCCTGGACACGGACGAGAGCCTGGACATGATCATCGATCTGGTAAACGACGCGCGCATGGGGGAAAAGATCAAAAAATGCCGCGAGATGACGGCGGAGGGCACGGAATTCTCCGAGGCCCTGGCGCAGTCGGGCATTTTCAGCGGCCTGTATTCCCGCATGATCTCGGTGGGCTACCGCGTGGGCTCGGTGGACACGGTCATGAAAAAAGTGGCCCAGCGCTATCAGGAGGAGACCCAGGATAAGATCAGCGCGCTGATCTCCGTGATCGAGCCGTCCCTCGTGGCGCTTCTGTCCCTGGTGGTGGGCGTCATTCTGCTGTCGGTCATCCTGCCCCTTCTGGGCATCCTGTCCGGCATGGGCGGCCTGTAAAAAGGCTCTTATAAATACGGAGGAAATGTCATGCGCTCACACCGGTTTGTAAAGAAAAAGACGCCGCTCCAGCTCCTGCGCAAAGCGGCCCCCGCGCTGGCCACCTGCCTGATCCTGGCGGTGTTCTACGCGGCCGTCGTCTCCCTTTCGGGGAACGCGTCCCAGGAGCAGAAAAAAAACCTGGAGGCCACCCTGCGCCGCGGCATCATGCAGTGCTACGCCCTGGAGGGAGCCTACCCGGAAAGCCTGGATTATCTGCTGGCAAACTATCCGGTTTACTACGACAAAAATTCCTTTTTCATCGACTACCAGACCATCGGGCAGAACATCTACCCGTCCGTGTCCGTGATCGAGAAAAAATAGTTCGGAGAATCCACTATGCGCAACCGTCAGAAAAATTTTATGGTTGATTTTATCTTTACCCTGTCCCTGTTCGGCGTGTTCGCCGTGTCCGCCCTGCTGGTGGTGGTCATCGGCGCGGGCGTGTACCGCAGCACCGTGAGCCTGCAGGAGTCCAACGCCGTCCACCGGACATCCTTAGCCTACGTGGCGGAAAAGATACGCCAGGGCGACGAGTCCGGCAGCATCCGCGCAGGCGAGATCGAGGGGGAGCCCGCCCTGATCCTTACCAGCGTCTACGGCGGGGAATCCTACTCCACCTACATCTATTCCTACGAGGGAAAGCTGCGGGAGCTGTTCGCCAAGAGTTCCTCCGTGCCCTCCCTCATCGCGGGGCAGGCCATCACGGAGGTCTCCGCGTTTGAGATCGAGGAGGCGAAGGACGGGCTGTACCGCATCGCGGTGTCGGACGCGGAGCAGGACTCGCTGGAGATCTATGTAAATACCATGAGCACCTGACACGGAGGAAAACCATGAAGCGTTCAAAATCCGGTTTGTTTTTAATGGAAATGCTGTTTGCGATCCTGTTCTTTTCGGTGGCGGGGGCGGTCTGCCTGCAGCTCTTTGCCAAGGCGCACCTGTTAAGCCGCGACGCCACGCTTTTAAACGAGGCCGTCGTGTCCTGCCAGAGCGCCGCGTCCATTCTGGAGGCGGAGGGCATGGACGCCCTGCCGGAATATCTGCAGGCCCAGGATGCGGAAAATCTCTATGCCGCCCCGACGGGCGCGGAATCCGATCTCGCGCTCCAGATCAGCGAGGAGGAGGACGCCTACCTGATCCGGGCCCTGAAAAACGGCGGCGGGGAGGAGATCTACTCGCTTCGCCTTGTGAAGAAAAACCGGTAATACTGCAAAAGGAAGTGCGCCATGAAGAAAAAAACGCCGTCCATTTTTAATGTGGGAATTTCTTCTATCTTAATCATCTTTATCCTGCTCTCGCTGGTGAGCTTTGCCACGCTGGCCCTGATGACGGCGCGCTCCGACTACATGCTGAGCAAAAAATACGCGGACCGCGTGCAGGTTTACTACGAGGCGCAGAACAAAGCCATACAGAAATGGAACGAGCTGAACGACGCCCCCAGGGAGGCGGAGGTCTCCTACCAGATCCCCATAAACGATTCGCAGCAGCTCTCTGTGACGCTCGTCTACTCCAAGGAAAAACAGTGTTACCAGGCCGCGCAGTGGAAGACAGAGAACATCGGGGAGTGGAAGGCCGACGACACGTTAAACCTGTATTCCGGAAACTGATCTGTAAACCGGTATCCCGGAAACTGATCTGCAGCGGCGTTTCGGCCGCAGGCCCGCGTCCGCGGCGCACCGCAAAAGACCCGGCCCGCACAGATCTGCAGATCCGGAGGTAAAGAGAGGTAAGATATGAATACAACAGAACTTTTAAAAACCGCTTCGGATAACAAGGCGTCCGACATCTTTATCATCGCGGGCCTTCCCCTCTCCTACAAGGCGAACGGCATCCTGCAGTCGGTGTCCAGCGAAAAGATGATGCCGGTGGACACGGAGAATATGATCAAAGAGATCTACGACCTGGCCGGGAAGCGCAGCATGAAAAAGCTGGTGGAGATGGGGGACGACGATTTCTCCTTCGCCATCCAGGGCCTGTCCCGTTTCCGCGTGAGCACGTACAAGCAGAGGGGCTCGTACGCGGCGGTGGTGCGTGTGATCTCCTTCAACCTGCCCTCGCCGGACGACCTGGGCATCCCCCAGAGCATCATAAAGCTGGCGGATTTCTCCAAGGGCATGGTGCTGGTGACGGGGCCCGCGGGAAGCGGAAAGTCCACCACCCTGGCCTGTATGATCGACTTTATCAACCGCACCCAGAAAAAGCACATCATCACGCTGGAGGATCCCCTGGAATTTCTGCACCGGCATGAGCAGAGCATCGTGAGCCAGCGGGAGATCGCCACCGACACGGAGAGCTACCTTATCGCCCTGCGCGCGGCCCTGCGCCAGAGCCCGGATGTGATCCTGTTAGGGGAGATGCGCGACTACGAGACCATCCAGACCGCCATGACCGCGGCCGAGACCGGCCACCTGGTGCTCTCCAGCCTGCACACCATCGGCGCGGCCAACACCATCGACCGCATCATCGACGTGTTCGAGCCCACGCAGCAGCGGCAGATCGCCATTCAGCTCTCCACCGTGCTGCAGGCCGTGGTTTCCCAGCAGCTGGTGCCGGACAAACAGGGACGCCTGATCCCGGTGTTTGAGATCATGACGCTCACGCCGGCCATCCGCAACATGATCCGCGACAACAAGGTGCCCCAGATAGACGGCCTGGTGTACGCCTCCTCCAGCGATACCATGATGTCCATGGACAACAACCTGCTCTCGCTGTACAAAAAAGGCGTCATCACAGCGCAGACCGCGCTGCAGTACGCCTCCAATGCCGAGATGCTGAAACGCAAACTCAATTAACCTAATTCGCTTCCCCAACGCGCCCGGATCTCTGGGCGCGTTTCCATTCTTTGATCTCTTCCAGGCGCTCTTTTACCCGCGCCTCCTGCCCCTGGACCGTGGGACGGTAGTATGTCCGGTCCGCCAGGGAATCCGGCATGCACTGCATGTCCGTCAGCTTTTCCTCGGTGTCGTGCGCATAGCGGTAGCCGTCGCCGTAGTGCAGGTCTTTCATCAGGCCCGTCGGCGCGTTTCGAAGCCACAATGGCACCGGCTCCGCCCGCTTTTCCCTGCAGTCCCTCTTGCACTCCTCGCACGCCTGGTAGAGCGCGTTGGATTTGGGGGCCATGGCGAGGTAGGTAACCGCGTGGGTCAGGTGCACGTCGCACTCGGGCATCCCCAGAAAATGGCAGGCCTGGTAGGCCGCCACCGCCACCGAAAGCGCGCCGCTGTCCGCCATGCCCACATCCTCGCTGGCAAAGCGGATGAGCCGCCGCGCGATGTACAGCGGGTTCTCCCCTCCCTCCAGCATGCGGCACATCCAGTAGATGGCCGCGTCCGGGTCGCTGTTGCGCATGGACTTGTGCAGGGCGGAGATGAGGTTGTAGTGCTCCTCGCCGTCTTTGTCGTACAGCAGGGATTTTCTGCTGATGCACTGTTCCAGCCCGGCGTCCGTCACGGTGATGCCCTCGGCGCTGATCTCGCCGTTTAAGACCGCCATCTCCAGCGTATTTAACGCCGTCCGGGCGTCCCCGTTCGCGAACGCCGCCACCGCCTGCAGCTGGCGCTCCGTCATGTTCACGTGGGAGTTTAAAAACCCGGCGGGGCTTGTGAGGGCATTTTTCAAAAGCTTCACAAGATCCTGCTCCGCGAGGGCCTTCAGCACAAACACCCGGCACCGGGAGAGAAGCGCCGCGTTTACCTCGAACGAGGGGTTCTCCGTGGTGGCCCCGATGAGGACGATGCTGCCCTTCTCCACGAACGGCAGGAACGCGTCCTGCTGCGCCTTGTTGAAGCGGTGGATCTCATCCACAAAGAGCACGGTACGGATGCCCATGCGGCGGCTGTCCTCCGCCCTGTTCATCACATCCTTGATCTCCTTGATGCCGCTGGTAACCGCGCTGAAATTGATGAAATCCGCCCGGGTGCGGGCCGCGATGATGCCCGCCAGGGTGGTCTTCCCCACGCCGGGCGGCCCCCAGAAGATCATGGAGGAGATCTGATCCTCCTCGATGAGCCTGCGCAGCATCTTGCCCGGCCCAAGCAGATGTTCCTGCCCCACAAAGTCTTCCAGCCGCTCAGGTCTTAAGCGGCTGGCAAGGGGAACTGTCTTTTCTCTGTCGTCAAAAAGTGATAGCTGTTCCATGGCGCACCTCCTGACGACATTATAGCAAACGTCTGTTCGCTTGTAAATACTCAATTGACAGCGATCACTTTGTAATCCTGGTCTTCCACGGCTTTCTTCAGCACGTCGTCCGCCACCGCGGCGTTTAAGGTAACCACGGCCGTTCCCGCCTCGTGGCTCACTTCGGCGCTCTCCACCTGCGGCAGCGCCTCCAGGGCCTTCTTTACCCGCGCGGAGCAGTGCCCGCACATCATGCCTTCGATCTTCATTGTCTTTTCCATCGTCTTACTCTCCTTTACTCTTTTTTTGGAAATTTTTTTATCTCTACCTGCATCGTGTATCTGAAACAGATTCAGGCGCAGTGCGTTGGTTACCACGCAGAAACTGGACAGGCTCATGGCGGCCGCGCCGAACATGGGGTTCAGCTCCCAGCCGAAAATGGGGATCCACACGCCCATGGCGAGGGGGATGCCGATCACGTTGTAGAAAAACGCCCAGAACAGGTTCTCGTGGATGTTGCGCAGGGTGGCGCGGCTTAAACGGATGGCCGCGGGCACGTCGCTCAAGCGGCTCTTCATCAGCACCACGTCCGCGGCGTCGATGGCCACGTCCGTGCCCGCGCCGATGGCGATGCCCAGATCCGCCCTGGTAAGAGCGGGCGCGTCGTTGATGCCGTCGCCCACCATGGTTACTTTTCCTTTTTGCTTCAGCGTGCGGATGACGCTCTCCTTGCCGTCCGGCAGCACGCCCGCGATGACTTCGTCCACACCGGCCTGCCGCCCGATGGCCCGGGCCGTGCGCTCGTTGTCCCCCGTCAGCATGACCACGCGGACGCCCATGTTCTGCAGCTCCCGGATGGCCCGGGGACTGTCCTCCTTCATCTCGTCCGCCACGGCGATGATCCCGGCAAGCTGCCCGTCCTTCGCGAAGAACAGCGGCGTCTTGCCCTCCTGTGCCAGACTGTCCGCGCGCTTTTCGGCGCTGTCCTTTACCGCCGCTTTTTCACGGATGAACGCAAGGTTCCCGCCGCACAGAGCGCTCCCGTCCAGGACGCCTGTAAGCCCGTTTCCGGGGAGGGCCGCAAACCCTGTGATCTCCCGCGCCTCGATCTTTTTCTCCCGCGAGGCCTTCAGCACGGCCTTCGCCAGGGGATGCTCGCTCTTTTGCTCCAGCGCGCAGGCAAGGATCAGCAGTTCCTCCTCCGTTACTCCCTCCGCGGGCACGATGTCCGTTACCACCGGCTCGCCGGATGTGATGGTGCCCGTCTTGTCCAGCGCCACGATCTCCGTCTTTCCGGCCTCCTCCAGGGAGACCGCCGTCTTAAACAGGATGCCGTTCTTCGCGCCGAGGCCGCTTCCCACCATGATCGCCACCGGCGTGGCTAACCCGAGGGCGCAGGGGCAGCTGATCACCAGCACGGAGATGCCCCGCGCCAGCGCAAAGCCGATGTCCCTGCCCGCCAGCAGCCAGGCGATGATCGTGACCAGCGCGATGCAGATGACCGCGGGCACAAACACGCCGGAAACCCTGTCCGCCACCTTGGCGATGGGCGCTTTGGTGGCCGCCGCGTCGCTCACCATGCGGATGATCTGGGAGAGGGTGGTGTCCTCGCCCACCCGGGTGGCCTCGCATTTCAGGAAGCCGGACTGGTTGACGGTGGCTGCGGAGACCGCGTCCCCCACCGCTTTGTCCACCGGGATGCTCTCCCCCGTGAGGGCGGACTCGTTGACCGCGCTCTCGCCCTCCAGCACCACGCCGTCCACCGGGATGTTCTCCCCCGGCCGCACCACGAAGATGTCGCCTTTTAACACCTGCGCGACGGACACCTGCTGCTCCTGCCCGCCGCGCACCACCGTGGCGGTTTTCGGCGCAAGCCTCATCAGACCCTTCAGGGCGTCCGTGGTCTTTCCCTTAGAGCGCGCCTCCAGCATCTTGCCCACCGTGATCAGCGTGAGGATCATGGCGGCGGATTCAAAGTAAAACTCGTGCATATAGGACATCACGCCCGCCATGTCGCCGCGCATCTGCGCGTCCGTCATGGCAAACAGCGCGTAGGTGCTGTACCCGAAGGCGGCGCTCGCCCCCAGGGCCACCAGGGTGTCCATGTTCGGTGCCCGGTGCCACAGGCTCTTATAGCCGCTGATAAAGAATTTCTGGTTGATGACCATGACGATCACTGTGAGGAGGAGCTGTAAAAGCCCCACGGCCACGTGGTTGTCCGTGAGGAACGCGGGCAGGGGCCAGCCCCACATCATGTGCCCCATGGAAACATACATGAGCACGGCCAGAAAGCCGATGGAGGCGCATAGCCGCCTTTTTAAGACCGGCGTCTCGCGGTCCGCCAGCATCTCCTCCTGCGACGCCGCAGAAGCCGCGGACGCGCCCCCTGCGGACGTCTGGGCCCCGGCCCCGGACGGCGAACCCTTCACGGACGCCCCATAGCCGGCCGCCGTGACGGCGGCGATGACGTCCGCGTCCGCCGCCGAGCCCTCCACTCCCATGGAATTGGTCAGCAGGCTCACCGAGCAGGACGTCACTCCCGGCACCTTCGACACCGCTTTCTCCACGCGGGCGCTGCAGGCCGCGCAGCTCATGCCCGTGACGATATATTGTCTCATACGGAATCCCATCCCTTCTGTCTTTCGCGCCGGATCCTGCGGCGCAGGGGCCTTTCTACGGCCCCTTATTTTTCGGAGGCCTGCTCCAGTCCTTTATTTCGCGGGGCCCTGTCACCGCTCCCTTATTTCATCAATTTCTGCAATACGCCCACCAGCTCGTCGATGACTTCCTCTTTCCCCTCGTGGATGTCCCGCACCACACAGGTTTTGATATGGTTTGCCAGAAGCACCTTATTGAAGCTGTTCAGGGCCGCGTTGGCCGCCGCCACCTGAACCAGGATGTCGGGACAGTAGGCGTCCCTCTCCACCATTCCCCGGATGCCGCGGATCTGGCCCTCGATGCGGTTTAAGCGGTGGATGAGGTCTTTGTACTCCGCCTCGGGGCGCTCCTTCGTCCTGCCGCAGCACGCGCTGCACGGGCCCGCGGCGTCTTTCCCGCATTCTTCCGCATGATTTTCTCTGCACTCTTCCATAGTGTCCCCCTAAATGAAAACGCATATACCGGCGCTGAAGCCGAAATCAAAATCGAACTCAAACTCACACTCGAACTCGAAATCGAACTTCATGCCCTGGAACATCCTGTATTATATACCCCCATGGGGTATATTGCAAGGGGTTTCCCAAAATTTTTTTCTCAAAAATTCTCCCGTCCGGACAGCGGCCGCGTGCAGGGCGGATCCAGGACTTTTCCCAGCAATATACGCCGACAAACGGGCAGACCCAGAATTTTCCATTAATCATACGCAGGCAAACACAAAAAAACGAGGGGATCCCGCTAGTCATTGGAAATGACTAGCGGGACACCCTCACAGCATCGTTTGTTTTTCATCTTTTAAGCGGCGGTCTCTTCCGCCTTACGGGTTAAACAAAATGGGCTCCTCCATGCCCTCCGTCTTGATGACGATATAGGGGCAGGACGGTTCCTCCGGGATCTCTTCCCCGCGGGGCGGCCCCATCAGCTCAAACTTCACGTGGATGCCATCCTCGGCCAGATAGCACTCCTGCACCGTGATGCTGAAGCCGCCGGTCTTCTGCTCGCCGAAGCCCCGCGCTATGTAGAGGTAGCCTCCGTTCTGATAGCTGAGCTTCATCTCTCCGGCCTTGTTTTCCTCGATGACGTCCGCCATCGCTTTCGGAATGGCGTCTTCCTCCAGAACGGTAAATTCCAGATCGCGGATCTTGCCCGCCGGCTCCTCCTTGCCGCAGCCTGCCGTTAAAACGACGATAAACAGCAGGCATACGCACGCGCACACTTTCTTCCAGACATATTCCATAGCATTCCCACAGTCATTTTTTATATTCCTATGAGACAGAGTGCCCGGATATGCATGTTTTAGCCGGCCTGCCGGCAGCCCTCTTTCATGGAGCGGATATATTCTTTCACATGGGGCACGCAGTCCGCGCCGTACTGGCCGCAGATGCGCACGATGGCGCTCCCCACGATGGCCCCGTCCGAGAGCGCGGCCATGTTCTTCGCCTGCTCAGGCGTGGAGATGCCGAAGCCCACCGCGCAGGGAATGTCTTTTGCCTGCTTGACCAGCTTTACCATGCCGCCCACGTCGGACGTGATCTCCTTGCGCACGCCCGTTACGCCCATGGAGGACACACAGTACACGAACCCGCTGGCGTCCCGCGCGATCTGCGCGATGCGCTCGTGGGAGGTGGGGGCGATGAGGGAGATGAAGTCCAGCCCGTATCGTTTGCAGACGGCGTCAAATTCCCCCTTCTCCTCAAAGGGCACGTCCGGCAGGATCAGGCCGTCCATGCCGATCTCGGCCGCCGTCTTGATAAACTGCTCCGTGCCGCAGGGCTGTCCGTCCTTATTTCCCACCCGGTAGGAAAACACCACGTTGGCGTAGGTCATGAACACCATGGGAATGGACGTGCGCTTGCGGATGCGGCGCACCATGTCAAAAATCTTGTCCGTGGTCACCCCGCCCTTCAGGGCGCGCAGGTTCGCCTCCTGGATGACGGGCCCCTCCGCCGTGGGATCCGAGAAGGGGATGCCAAGCTCGATCAGGTCGGCCCCGGCCTCCTCGGCCGCATAGACGATCTGCTCCGTGATCTCCAGGGACGGGTCGCCGCAGGTTATGAACGGGATAAACGCTTTTCCTTTTGCAAATGCTTTCTGTATATTACTCATGGATATCCTCCCCTCTGTATCTGGCGATGGCCGCGCAGTCCTTGTCGCCCCTGCCGGACAGGTTGACCACGATCACCTGGTCTTTGCCCATGGCAGGCGCGATCTTGCGCGCATAGGCCACCGCGTGCGCACTCTCGATGGCCGGGATGACGCCCTCCATCCGGGAGAGATATTCAAAGGCGTCCACCGCCTCGTCGTCGGTGATGGCCACATACTCCGCCCTGCCCCTGTCGTACAGATCCGCGTGCTCCGGCCCGATGCCCGGGTAGTCCAGGCCCGCCGAGATGGAGTACACTGGCGCGATCTGCCCGTACTCGTCCTGGCAGAAATAGGATTTCATGCCGTGGAAAATGCCCAGCCTTCCGGTGGCGATGGTGGCCGCCGTCTCCGCCGTGTTCACGCCCCGGCCCGCGGCCTCGCAGCCGATGAGCCGCACGCTCTCATCCCCGATGAAATGGTAGAACGCGCCGATGGCGTTGGAACCGCCGCCCACGCACGCCAGCACGGCGTCCGGCAGCCTGCCCTCTTTTTCCATGACCTGCTGCTTGATCTCTTTGGAGATGACGGACTGGAAGTCGCGCACGATGGTGGGGAAGGGATGGGGCCCCATGCAGGAACCCAACACATAGTGCGTATCCTCCACCCGGTTGGTCCACTCGCGCATCGTCTCCGAGACGGCGTCTTTCAAAGTGCCCGTGCCGGACGACACCGCGTGCACCTTCGCGCCCAAAAGCCGCATGCGGTATACGTTCAGGGCCTGGCGCTTTGTGTCCTCCACGCCCATGAACACCTCGCACTCCATACCCATGAGCGCCGCCACCGTGGCGGTGGCCACGCCGTGCTGGCCCGCGCCGGTCTCCGCGATGACGCGGGTCTTTCCCATCTTCTTTGCCAGGAGCACCTGCCCCAGCACGTTGTTGATCTTGTGCGCCCCGGTGTGGTTCAGGTCCTCACGCTTCAGATAAATCTTCGCGCCGCCCAGATCCTCCGTCATGCGCTTTGCAAAATAAAGCCTGGACGGTCTGCCCGCATAGTCGTTCAGAAGCTGCGTGAGCTCCCGCTGAAAATCCGGGTCGTCCTTGTATTGATTGTAGGCGGCTTCCAGTTCCAGAACCGCGTTCATCAGGGTTTCCGGAATGTACTGGCCGCCGTGCTGTCCAAATCTGCCAGTGCTCATACTGTTCACTCCTATTATTTTTTTCTTGCGGCAGCCCTGCCGCGATCCGCGGGCCCTGCTGCCCTGCCGCACTTAAAGCGGATATGCAGCCCCGCGCGCGGCCTGTCTTTGCCGGATCCTAGGCTGCCCTCCCGCATTTAAAGCGGATACACAACCTCTCGCGCGGCCCGGACGGCCGCCTCGATCTTTGCCGCATCTTTCTTCCCGTCCGTCTCCACGCCGCTGGAAAGGTCCACGGCCCAGGGGCGCAGTCTGCGCGCCGCCTCCGCCAGGTTTTGCGGATCCAGCCCGCCCGCCAGGAACCAGGGGCGCTCCACGCCCTCTATCAGACTCCAGTCAAACTGCCTGCCCGTGCCGGTGCCGTTGTCCAGAAGGATATGATCGGCGCTGCTCGCCTTCGCCTCCTCCACGTCCCGCGGGGAGGTTACGCGGAAAGCCTTGATCAGCTTTTTGTCTGTCATGCCGCGCAGCTTTTGGATGTAGGCCTCGTCCTCGTGTCCGTGGAGCTGTGCCATGTCGATCACGCCCTCGTTCAGAAGGCGAGCCACCGTCTCCGCATCCTCGTCCACAAACACGCCCACCGGCACAATGCCGTCCCGCAGACGCCCGCGCAGATCCGCCGCCTGCCGCGGTGTCACGTTTCGGCGGCTCTTTGGAAAGTTGATCACGAAGCCGATGAAGTCCGGGCCCTGCGCGTTCACGAAGTCGATGTCGCAGGGGCGGCTCAGGCCGCAGATCTTAATTTTCACATGCCCGCACATAGAACTCTCATCCCTCATTTTCCCCGCAGTTCCTCCAGCATGGCTTTCTTGTCCGCCGCGCGCATCAGGGTCTCCCCGATGAGCACAGCGTCCGTGCCGTTCTCCCGCAGGGCGGCCACGTCCCGCGGCGTGCGGATGCCGCTCTCCGACACAAACAGCACCTCTTTGGGCACCAGGGAGCGCAGCCTCCGGCTCTGGGCGATGTCCACCTCAAAATTTTTCAGGTTGCGGTTGTTCACGCCCAGGATCCGGGCGTTCGCTTTAAGGGCCCGCTCAATCTCCTCCTCCGTGTGGGCCTCCACCAGAGCGGAGAGTCCCAGGGACGCGGCGAGCTGCCCGAAGGACAGAAGCTGCGCGTCGTCCAGGATGGCGCAGATGAGCAGCACCGCCGACGCGCCCAGCGCCCCGGCCTGATAGATCATGTACTCATCCACGGTAAAATCCTTGCGCAGCACCGGGATGGACACGTGCCGCACGATCTCCTCCAGATACGCGTCCTTTCCCAGGAACCAGTAGGGCTCCGTGAGACAGGAGATGGCGGAAGCCCCCGCCTCCTCGTACTCGCGGGCGATCTGCAGGTAGGGGAACTCCTGCGCGATGATCCCCTTTGAGGGGGACGCCTTCTTTACCTCGCAGATAAACGAGATGCCCTCCGCCGCCAGGGCCTGTTCGAAAGGGAAGGCCGGGCGGCCCGCCCTTTGTTCCTCTCCACAGCGCTCCTCCGCCCGCGCGCGCATTTCTGTTAAGGGCATTGCGCGCTGTTCCTGCGCGGTCCGCTCGCGGGTCTTCGCCGCGATCTCATCTAAAATATTCATAGCCGCCTCCGCCGCGAAATTTTATGCGTTGCTCTTTTCCACAAACTCATCCAGCTTCTTCTTCGCCGCGCCGCTGTCGATGAGCTGCTCCGCCATGCGCACGCCCTCCTCGATGGACTGTGCCTTCCCGGCGATGTAGAACGCAGCGCCCGCGTTCAGGCATACGGCCATGCGCTTTGCGCCCTGCTCTTTTCCCTCCAGGATGTCGCGCGTGATCTGGGCGTTCTCCTGCGGCGTGCCGCCCACCAGATCGTTCTTGCCGCAGCGCGGATAACCGAACTGCTCCGGCGTGATCTCATAGGACTTGAACTCGCCGCCCCGGATCTCGCAGACCGTGGTGGGGGCGCACATGGAGATCTCATCCAGCTTATCCTGCCCGTACACCACCATGCCGCGGTTGACGCCCAGGTTCGCCATAACCCTGGCGAGCGGCTCCACCAGCGCCTCCTCGTAGACGCCCATCAGCTCCATGTTCGCGCCCGCCGGGTTGGAGAGCGGCCCAAGGATGTTGAACACCGTGCGGATGCCCAGCTCTTTGCGGATGGGGCCCACATACTTCATGGCGATGTGGTAATTCTGCGCAAACAGGAAGCATATTCCGATCTCGTTTAAAAGCTTCGCGCTCTTCTCGGGCGGAACCGTGATGTTGACGCCCAGGGCCTCCAGCACATCCGCCGCGCCGGACTTGGAGGACGCCGCGCGGTTGCCGTGTTTTGCCACCGGCACGCCGCCGGAGGCGATCACCAGCGCCGCCGTGGTGGAAATGTTAAAGGAATTGGAGCCGTCGCCGCCCGTGCCCACGATCTCCAGCACGTTCAGGTTGTGCAGCAGCTTGATGCAGTGCGCGCGCATGCCGGACGCGGAGCCCGTGATCTCGTCGATGGTCTCGCCCTTTAAGGACAGCGCCGTCAGATAGGCGGACTTCTGCACGTCCGTCGCCTCTCCGTCCATGATCTCGTTCATGACGGTCTCCGCCTCGCTGTAAGTGAGGTCCTCTTTTTTAGATAGTTTGATGATTGCTTCTCTGATCATATTGGTCTTCTCCTTCCATATATTTAAAAAATTTTCTATGATCTTCAATCCGTCCGGCGTGAGCACCGATTCCGGATGAAACTGCAGGCCGAACACCGGGTAGGTTTTGTGCTGCACCGCCATGATCTCGCCGTCCGCGGTGCGCGCCGTCACGGCAAGCTCCTCGGGCAGGTCGTCCTCCAGGGCCGCCAGGGAATGATAGCGCGCCACCTGGATGGGGCTGGACAAGCCCGCAAAGAGCGGGCAGGCGGGATCCAGATCCGCCATGGATGTCTTGCCGTGCATCAGCTCCTTCGCGTAGGAGACCGTGCCGCCGAACGCCTCGCAGATAGCCTGATGCCCCAGGCAGACGCCCAGGATGGGCACCTTGTCCTTAAAATAGCGGATGGCCTCGATGCACACGCCCGCGTCCTCGGGGCGTCCCGGCCCCGGCGAGATGATGATGGCCTCGGGCTTCATGGCCTCGATCTCCCGCACCGTGCAGGCGTCGTTTCGGACGACGCGGATGTCCGGGCGGATGCTGCCGATGTATTGTACAAGATTGTAGGAAAAACTATCGTAATTGTCGATCAGTAAAATCATTCCAGTCCCTCCTGTGCCGTCAGGATGGCCTGCACCACCGCTTTCGCCTTGTTGCAGCACTCCTGGTATTCTTTCTCGGGCACGCTGTCCGCCACGATCCCCGCGCCGGACTGCACGCACACCTTTCCGTTTTTCTTATAGACCAGGCGGATGCCGATGCAGGTGTCCAGATTTCCCGTGAAATCCAGGTAGCCCACCGCGCCGCCGTAGATGCCGCGCTTCCTGCCCTCCAGCTCCTGGATGATCTCGCAGGCCCGGATCTTGGGCGCGCCCGAGAGGGTGCCCGCCGGCAGGATGGAGTCCACCGCGTCCACCGCGTCTTTGTCCGCGCGGATCTGCCCGGACACAGTGGAGCCGATGTGCATGACGCAGGAGAACCGCTCGATGCAGCAGTATTTTTCCACCTTCACGCTGCCCAGCGTGCTGATCCGCCCGATGTCGTTGCGGCCGAGGTCTACCAGCATATTATGCTCCGCCAGCTCTTTTTCATCCGCCAGCAGCTCCTCCTCCAGGCGGCGGTCCTCCTCGTCCGTCCTGCCGCGGGGCCTTGTGCCCGCCAGCGGGAACGTGTAGAGCCTGCCGTCCTCCAGCTTTACCAGCGTCTCCGGCGACGCCCCGGCGATCTCCACATCGTCGCTGGAAAAATAGAACATGTAGGGCGACGGGTTGCTGGTGCGCAGCACCCGGTAGGTGTCGAACAGGCTGCCCTCCGCCCGCGCCGTCTGGGGGTTGGAGAGCACAACCTGGAAGATGTCGCCCTCGCGGATGTAGTGCTTCGCCCGCTCCACCATCTGCGTGTAGCGCTTCTGCGAGAAATCCGGCTCCAGTTCCTCCTTCAGCTTCAGGGGGCGGAACACCGCCTTCGCGCCGCTGTACAGCAGGTCTGCCATCTCGTCGAGCTCGCGCCCGGCGCGCTCGTAGGACGCGTCGATGTCCGCCGTGTCCACGCCGGTGATCAGAATGAGCTTCTGGCGGTAGTGGTCGAACACCAGCGCCTTGGTAAACAGCATCAGGTCCACGTCGCGGAAATCGTCCCCGCCCGACAGCACTTTCTTCAGGCTGGGCTCCGCATATTTCAGATAATCGTAGGAGAAATATCCCACCATGCCGCCCGTGAACGGGGGCATGCCCTCCACCTTCGGGCTCCGGTACTGAGCCAGGATGCGGCGGATCAGGCCGCCCGGATGGGCCGCGTCCTGCTCCTCGCGGACGGAAAATTCCTCCGCGACATGCCCGCCTTCTTCCTCCCTGCGGATGGACACCTTGCCGTCGATGCAGGTGAGCTCCAGCACCGGCTCATACCCCAGGATGGAGTAGCGGCCCCACTTCTGATTGTTCTCGGCGCTCTCCAGCAGGTAGCAGTGGCGGCTGGCGGCGCGCAGGGTGCGCATCACTTCCACCGGCGTGAACCGGTCCGCGTACAGCTCCCGGCAGACCGGAACGCGCCGGTAAGCGCCGGAGGACGCTATCTCTTTTACTTGCTCCAATGACGGATACATAACAAACTCCTTTCCTCTTTTAAGCGATATATCATGGTTTGTGAAACAAACCATGATGCACGGCGCGCCATCGTGCGCAGCACGATTCTCATGCGCGCGTGTCCTTATAACATAAAAAACCCGCCCCCGACAGAATGTTTCCACTCTGTCAAGGACGGGTATCGTTTCAGATCCCCGCGGTGCCACCTTGATTCACGGCTGCCCATGCGCTCTGCGAGATACAGACATATCTCCGGCAACTAACGTATGCCCCCACGTCGCAGAATACTCGGCTTTTGTTTTTCTTTTGCCTTTGACTGCGCCCTCCGCGGTCCATTTGGCAGCCTGCATTTCCGCCCGGCTCTCACCTGCCCGGACTCTCTGTGCGCGCACAACTGTCTTTATCTCCGCTTCAACGGTTTAAAGTTTTAATTTCTTGTAGTATATGCTTCCCCGGCAGATTTGTCAAGCGTTTTTCTGCAAAGCGGATTTCCTGCTCAGGATCCGCTCCACCGACTCATTGATCCGCTCCTCGGAGAGCCTTCCGTCCCGCACCGCGGCGCAGACTTCCGCGTAGGCATCGGCGAAATCCGCCGGCATCAGCAGCATGTCGGCTCCCGCCTGCAGCGCTTTCACCGCCGCCTCGCCCGATGTGTAGTTTTCTGCGATCGCGCCCATGTTCAGGGCGTCTGTGATGATAATGCCGTCAAATCCCAGTTCCTTTCGCAGGATCTCCGTGGTCACGGTGTAGGACAAGCTGGCCGGCGTGTAGTCCTCCAGCACGTTTGGCAGCGAAATGTGTCCCATCATAACAAAACCGGCTCCCTCCCGGATCCCGGCCTCAAACGGGACAAATTCCGAAGCGCGGAGCTCATCGAGCGTCTTATAGCTTATAGCGTACTCCACATGGCTGTCCTCGGCCGTATCTCCATGTCCGGGGAAATGCTTCAATGTGGCCTGCACGCCGGCCTCCTGCAGCCCGCGCACGGCCATCTCCACCATGGGAGCCGCCGTGTCCGCATCGCGTCCAAAGGCCCGGTCCCCGATGACCGTGTTTTGCGGATTGCTGAAGATGTCCGCCACCGGAGCAAAATCCACATTGAAATGCAGTTCCTTCAGATAGGTGCCGATCTGCTCTCCCGCCCGGTATGCATTCTGAACATCCCCGCTCTGCCCGATGGACAGCATATCTCCCACATCCGGAATGCCCTCCATGCCGCTCCTGTAAACGCGGGCGACCGTTCCGCCCTCCTCGTCCACCGCCAGAAACACCGGAAAGCCCAAGCGTTCCATCGCGTAAGACTGCGTGTTCTGCAGCATTTCCGACAGCTGTTCCCGATCCAGAATATTCTGCTGAAAATAAATGATCCCTCCCACCGGGCAGGCGTCAAAACTCTCTTTCGTGACTTCGCCCGCCGCCGTGGCAACGTCCACGCCGGTCAGCGCCTCCGGCGTAATGAAAAACAGCTGGGCCACCTTTTCCTCCAGCGTCAGACCATCCAAAAGTTCCTGCGCAGCCGAAACCTTAGCCGCCGACATGCACAGGAAAAAAACTGCCGCCAGCGCTCCTATCTTTCCTTTCATTGTCCGCACCTCCATACGATCCTTCTCTGCTTTTCGCAGTTCCGGTTTCTTCAAAAAAGTCTCTGACCATATTATGACGGTTTTTCCTTCTCATTTCAAGTAAAAACTATATCCGGCAAAAAACGCATCCGGCAAAGACTATATCCGCCGAAACCTGCGGTCTATATCGCGAAAAACTGCATCCGGCAAAAATCATGCTTGTACTGTATAAAAGGATTTTATATAATAATACTAATGACGCCGGGGCCGAGAGATGACATTTCCTGACTCCGCACCCTACTATGAGCGGTTCTCTGCCGCTTCAGATCTTCAGGAGGAACAAACCATGAATCTTTCCAGAGAACAACAGGAAAAACTGACTCTCATCATCCAGGCGGTGCTGGGATTTCTCGTGATCGCCCTCTCCGTGCGCAGCAGTGCGAAAATGCAGACGGCCCAGGCCAAAAAGCTCGCCAAAAAAGAGGCCAAAAATACGACGAAGCTGAACAAAGCGGAATACAAGATGAAGAAAAAATTACTGAAAGAAACCTATCGGCAGAAATATCAGAACATAAAAACCTCCGCCAGGAAAAACAGAGGGAAGAAGTAGGAGTATATTTCTGAACCCGAAAGCTTTTACAAACTTCCGGGACAATGACCGTGTCTTTCTGCTTATCACCTGTTTTACTATAAATAAATTTGTGATGCCCTGATATATTCACCCAGCGTCTGCGGCAATCCATGTCTTTTTATTACATCTGCGCAATACCTTTTATATAAGGCTTTCAGTGCTTTACTGTTCGAATTATCCTTTCTTCTTGCATAATAAACATATGCATTCAACAAAACGATATCAAATGTCAGAATATTAATATTCTTTAAATCCTCCAGTTCACGAGCCGCATTGTCAACCATCGCATCCCCAGAGCAAAAATAGTTCATGTTATGATACGCGGCATAAGCAAGACTGTAAACCTCTCCTCGATTCTTTGAATCACATCTTCTATACTGCACCAGCTCATGGCTCGCAATATTATTAAAAATTATTGTGTACAGGGGATCTCTACCATATAAATTTCCCTCTTCAACTATTGTTACATTTTTCCCTTTATATGTGTCTACAATTGCCCTTGCCTCGTCATCAAGTTCTTTATATACTTCATTGTGGATATAAATATCCGTAAAGCTTTCAAACAGCGGTAAAATATATAGCCGCTTCATGTTTTTGAACGAATAGTTTGCATCTGACGAGCGTTCATTGATTCCCATCATAAAAATATTGGCGTCAAATAGAATCGGTCGATTCCACAGATCATGCAGGGCAATTTTACTCAGTGGTGTAAACATATGCTAGATCACCGCCTTGCATTTATGATGGCAAAAAGTTCGTCATCATCTTCTGCATCTTCTGCCTCCGTCTCGCTGTCTGCATCAAGAAACTCGTTGATAATGTCCATATCCAGACCAAGTTTTCCCGCGTCTTCCAAAATGTTTTCTTTCGTCGCATTTCCGGTAACAAAGACTTTTTCCATATCATGGTATATTGAACTGCATGGAAATACATATACATTTTCATTGCTGTAAAGTTCCTCAACATATTTGTCGTAAATTTTGATTTCCTGCAGTATTTTCTTAATAAACTCATAATTTTCAATGTACTTATTGACTTTATCAAGATAGCCTTCTTCCGCAAGTCGATAAATCACGGCCTTTAGCGGCATCTGATATTTCATCGTCAGATAAATGACCAACGCAGCATACTGAACAAAATCCTCCTTTTTGTTCCTATGTTTTACCTTTGGAAAATAACTGCGCATCTCATGTGACAATGCGTCTTCAGGCAATAGAACTTCCGCCGCAAATCTGCTTGCCTTTTTTTCATTTACATCCTTCAGCACGCTAAAATCGCAAATATATGGATTCTCTTTGAACTTCTGGTAATCCCTCAAATAATGGTAAAACTCATGGACTGCGGTAAAAATCTGATTAATGAGAGGTTTGTTTGCATTAAGAACAATATAGGCACGTTCTTTGCCAGTTGTAGGAATATACAGCATACCGTCAATCTTTTCCGAATCAAAAGAAACAAGTTCAAAACGGATATTCGAATTCTGTTTGCAAATCCATTCAAATACATGTGTTCCCATAGGAGCCAAGGCATAGTCTCCCCGTTTCTCCATCGCAAGTGCTTTTATCTCATTAATTTCTTCCTGTGAAAGCGAAGCAGTATTAAAATCATATTTATTTTGGTAGTATTGTTCGAATAATTCCCTACTGTCAATCGACGACATATTTTTCTCTCCTGGCTAACAGCTCATATTTCTCCTTGATGCGAATGCGTTCAGCCATTTCTTTAATTTTGCCCTTGTCCGATTCGACAAGGCTTCCCATTAAATAAACCAGCGCATCCGTTGTAGATTCCACAAAATACTCATCTGTGCTCTTGCCACACATATCACAGATTCGACTGAGAATATCGAGTGTCGGTATTTGCTTTCCATGTTCCAGCAAAGACAACGTAGATCTGTTTATATTCAGCTTTTCTGCAAATGCAGTCTGGTTCTCTCTCCCCCGCAAAGCAGTCAAATCTTTGCAAAACCTATCTGTGTTGAACTCCTTCATGATGTTCCTCCTCGAAAAGTGTGTTATATATTTTAACAGATTCTGTATATATAGTCAATCTCTCTGTTAATTTTTTTAACGCATCTTTTAACGCGACCATATTCTCGATATGTCCAATTCTAAATAAAATATTCTTATCAGCCGTCTTCCTCCCGCAGCCATCTCATATACTCCCGAATCTGTTTTTCATAGCCGTTGTCCGACGGATGGTAAAACACCTGTCCTTTTAATTCATCCGGCAGATACTGCTGGCGTGAAAAATGCTTGGGACAGTCGTGGGCGTACTCGTACCCAACGCCGTGTCCCAGTTTCGCCGCGCCCTTGTAGTGGGCGTCCTGCAGGTGCACCGGCACGGTGGCCCTGGATGTGCGCACGGCCTCCGTGGCCTGCGAGATAGCATTTACCGCCGCGTTGCTCTTGGGGGCTGTGGCCACATAGAGCACGGCCTGGGACAGGATGATCTGTGCCTCCGGCATACCCACACGCTCCACGGCCTGGGCGGCCGCCACCGCCACGGAAAGCGCCTGCGGATCGGCGTTTCCCACGTCCTCCGACGCGCAGATCATAATTCTTCTGGCGATAAACGTGACGCTCTCCCCGGCATACAGCATACGCGCCAGATAGTAGACCGCCGCGTCCGGATCGGAGCCGCGCATGCTCTTGATGAAAGCGGAGATGGTGTCATAGTGATTATCGCCGGTCTTATCGTAGCGCACCACCCGCTTCTGAATACACTCGGAGGCCACGTCCAGGGTTATGTGAATCTTGCCGTCCGCGCTGCGCTGCGTGGTCAGCACGCCCAATTCCACGGCATTTAACGCCGCGCGGGCATCGCCGCCCGCCACATCCGCCAGAAAATTCTTTGCGTCCTCATCTATGACGGCGTCATAGCTTCCCATGCCCCGCTCTTTGTCGCAGATCGCCCGGTCGATCAGGACGCAGATGTCCTCCTTTTGCAGAGGCTTCAGCTCAAAGATGACCGAGCGCGAGATCAGCGCGCTGTTCACTTCAAAATAGGGATTTTCCGTGGTCGCCCCAATAAGGATCAGGGTGCCGTCTTCCACGAACGGCAGCAGATAATCCTGCTGGCCCTTGTTAAATCTGTGGATCTCATCCACAAAGAGGATGGTCTTTTTGCCGTACATGCCGCGGCTGTCCTTCGCGGCTTTTACCACGTCCTCCATGTCCTTCTTGCCCGCCACCGTGGCGTTGATCTGGGTAAACTCCGCACTCGTGGTGTTGGCGATTACCTTTGCAAGCGTGGTCTTCCCGGTGCCCGGCGGGCCATAAAAAATAAGGGAGCTCAGCTTGTCCGCCAAAATGGCGCGGTATAGCAGCTTGTCCTTCCCGATGATGTCCTGCTGCCCCACCACCTCGTCCAGTGTGCGCGGGCGGAGGCGGGATGCCAGCGGGGCCTCCTGTTTCATGGTATTGGTTCGCATATAATCAAATAAATCCATTGTATTTAAGCCCCTCGTCAGCAGTTAAATTCGTTTTTTCAAAGCTTCGAGCCTGCTCTTTACTTTAATATCTTTCTCCCTGGTAAGTTTCTGGATCCACCTTGTGTCTTCGCTTCTATATGGGTCGGCCCAGAATCGCTTAATAAATTTTGTCAGCTGGCTGCGAAAGCTCCAATTCAAATCTGATGCGCAATTGATACGGTTAAAATCTCTTACCGTTTGATCTTCATCAGCCATTTTCAACAAATATCTTAATATTAAAACGTCCGCAAAGGTAAACGGCATGATATTGTCTTCAAATTGCAGCAGCGACATATACGGACCGCCTTGTTTTGTATCATCTGTTACCAGTGAATAAGCGCCCAATGTCTGCGCAAGCGAGATCGCATACACTTCTCCAAGATCGCCTGCGCCATACAAGATCCTGTTTTCTTTTACATGATTCTCAAAAATCTTGTAAACAGCCTGTTCTTTCAATTTCTGATCTGTGTAGACCTTTATTTTGCCGGAAGCAATGTCGGCATCTACTTCAGCTAAAACATCTTGCCCATGATGATGGAGTTCAATTTTTCTGATCTGTTCATATATAAATACTCCGTCATAGAAAAAATTGAATAGGATATCCTGAAGACCGGCCTTGTAAAAATGTATGATCACATTGGTATCTAAAGAGGCTCTCAATCTTCTAAACCCCCTATCAAACTGTCAAGATCATCTTCTTCCCTATCCGCATGCTCCGTCAGTCTGTCGCTCACATCATCCACATTCAGATGATAACAGGCCAGCGCACGTTCCAGCGTCTCCTTTGGGATCGCATTATGATTATAGTTATAGATGACATAATCGATATACTCATACGGTATATCAATATCGTTCGCAGCCTCGTTCAGCCTCGCATTGCCGCCAACGCTTCTCAACAGATTCCCAACACGTCTCTTGTTTCTTTCATTGTCGAGCTGACATCTTTTGTTGGAATTGATTTTTCCAAGATTCTCCAGCCGGTTTAATGCCATATCAAAGCTGACATTAAATTCGGACATGATCCTTGCAATGTCCATCGCGGACAGATTGCCCGCAGAAAAACCAGTTATTTCCAGATCCAAAAACTTCGCCACCTCATCCTCTGGCATCAGCAGGCATGCCGCAAAATAATTTGCTTCCTGTTCCTTCACGTCCGCATTTTTTTCCGAGATGGTATGGGAATCATCGATAAAGGATGCGGCTCTATCCAGGTGCAGCACAACATGTCCGATCTCATGCGCCAGTGTGAAGATCTCTCTGGACAGGCGGCTGGAGGAATTTGTGAAGATCACAATGTCGTTTTCTTTGGTCAGCGCAAATCCAAGATTGGCAGTCTCTCCAAGGGGATAGCGCAAAACTTTATAGCCCATCCTCTCGCAGTCTTTGAATAAATCTATCATGCCGTAGCGGCTTACCTTGCATCTCTCCCGAAAGGATTCTGCCTTTCTCCGTATGTCTCTTTTTCTGCTCTCCTGCATGCATACCCCTCCTACATTAATTCTTTCTGCCGGATTTTTGCATACAGATGTTTGTTTGCATAAAACAGATCGAGCATATCAAAGATTTTATCACAGGAACCGTCTCCGTCCCCAGCTCTGTAAGCGACAGCCGGCGTTTCATCCAATACTCTTGTAATGTCTCCCACCGTCACATCCAGAATGTCCGCCACTTTAGAGAGAATGTCCAGCGTAATACTGTTTGTGCCGTTTTCAATACGGGCATATTTCTGCCTGCTCACGCCAAGCTGTTCGGCTAGCTGCTCCTGCGTATAACCTTTTGCATTTCTCAACGCCTTAATCCGGTTTCCCAGCAACACATTCATGACTGTCCCTCCTTCTTTCCCCGTGTACTATTATATTATCACACAGCAATTGAAAGTCAATACAGATGTTATAATTTTATAATATATAGGTCTTTTCTGTTATATTTTCGTTCCATCGTTTCCAGCCGCAGCCTTCTTCACTCCAACGACAACGATTTTCTGTCCCGTGTCTTCTGCCTGAACGCCTTCAGACCGCAGCCCCTTCACTCCAGCAGCAGCTCCTCCACCGTCACAAACTCGAATCCCCGCTCTTTCAGCTCATCTGTAATGATGAGCGCCGCCTCCACGGACGATCCGTAGCAGTCGTGCAGCAGAATGACGTCGCCGTCCGACGCCTGGGACACTACTTTCTGCACCACCTGCGATACGTTTTTTGTGGTCCAGTCCAGCGGGTCGACCCGAGTTTGCCACTTGTCAGCTGATTCTAATTAAATTTTTTCCTTATTTTGCAAGGTTTTCCTTGCTTTTTTTA